>NZ_JAKKSJ010000022.1:0-95593 GCF_025653365.1 Shewanella sp. SW32
AATCTTCAATATCTTCCCAGCCCTCACAGCCTGCGATAACTGCACACAGCGTTAAAAACACCACGTCAAACAAGGGATAAACGACCTTAGATGCTTGCCTTGGGTCTTCTAATTCTGAAAAGTGCTCTGCAAAAATATCGATGTTCATAAACTGGCTCCGCGTAAAAGCCAGTATCTGATCACAACGGAAGATCGCGGTCAATCAGTTATGTTAAAGTGCGCGTTAAATGTTCGTGATCTTGCCCTGCCGTAAATACGGTGGTACAGGCTTAGGCTTGGCTATTTGCAAGCAACTCGTTGAACTCATGGGGGGCAATATTGGTGTCGAAAGTCAATTTGGTCATGGCAGCACCTTCTATTTCACTGTGAAGTTACAAATTTCCGAGGGCCAAAAATTAGTGCTTGAGCAAGAGCTTGAGGGCATGTCTGTGCTGGTGGTAGATGATAACGCGACCGCTAGGGACATAATGCGTACAACGCTCGAAAGTATGGGCTTTAGAGTCGATACGGTTCGTTCAGGTGAAGAAGCAATAAGCCGCTGCTTACTGCAGACCTATGAAGTGGCATTAATCGATTGGAAAATGCCCAATATGGACGGGTTAGAAACCGCCCGTCAGATCCAACTACAGGCTAAGTCTCAGCCTAAGATCTTGATGGTATCCGCCCATGCTAATCATGAATTTATCACTCAAATTGAGCAATTAGCACTGGCGGGGTACATCAGTAAACCCATCAGCGCCTCACGCATGCTCGATGGCATAATGAATGCGATTGGCCGTGAAGGCATATTACCAGTGAGACGCCGCACTGAAGAGCTGGCGCCGCAGTTATTATTGCCACTTCAAGGGAAACGTATCTTATTAGTGGAAGATAACGAGATGAACCTTGAAGTCGCCAGCGAGTTTTTAGAGCAAGTGGGGATTATTTTATCCATAGCGACCAATGGCCAAATCGCCTTAGATAAGCTATCCCAACAGCATTTCGATCTAGTGTTAATGGACTGCCAAATGCCGGTGATGGATGGTTATCAAGCCACTAAAGCGATAAGGAAAAGGCCTGAGTTGGCAAATTTACCTGTCGTTGCTATGACTGCGAATGCGATGGCCGGTGATAGAGATATGTGTCTTCGGGCTGGGATGAATGACCATATTGCCAAGCCCATAGAAGTGAATGTGCTTTATCAAACCCTATTGAAATACCTCGGATCTTCTTCTGGAATTTCTGCAGCGATAAGGGCAGAAGCCTCAACTCAGTTAACTTCGTCCAGCGCACAGGGTGAAGTCAGCAATGGTGCTGATAAAACGGTATTGCTCAAGTGGCCAGAACACCCTGAGTTGGATATCGATAGAGGTTTGCAACTGGTACAGCATTCGACGCGTCTTTATCAAAGAATCTTTGATCGTTTCGTGAGCAGTCAACGTAATGTCGTGGAGCAGGTTCGCAAAGCGATTGCGGCGAATCAAGTCGAAGATGCCGTGCGTATCGCCCACACCCTTAAAGGCTTAGCGGGTAATTTAAGTTCGGCAAAATTGGTGGAATTAGCGCGTTTGCTTGAGTTGCATTTAACAGAGAAAGCGCCCTATGAAGATGAGTTAGTTCAAATTCAACCGCTAGTGGCCTCTATCTGCGATGCGATTGAACAGGCTAAGCCTGTGATAGTGAATCAAGCCGAACCTCAAGCCGTTGATTTATTATCTGCTGAAGATTTAAGGGCGGCATTACAGGCCTTGCGGCAGAACTTAGATGATGCCGATGCCAGCGCAGTGGCAAAAATTGATGCGTTAAAGCCGCAGGTAAGTAGTGCAATGTGGCAAGCGTTAAGCCCTGCCTTGTCTATGATTAATCAGTATCAGTTTGATGAGGCAATCGACTTAATTGACGATGTAATTACACAGTTAGGATAGAAAGCGGTAGTACGAATTTATAATGCGTGACATTGAGTGGAGTTGTTAATGGAAAAAGCAACAATATTAGTCGTCGATGACACACCTGAGAATATTGATATTTTGATCGGTATTCTAGGTGATGATTACAAAGTCAAAGTGGCGATCGATGGGCCAAGGGCATTAGCGTTAGTGACAAAATCGCGGCCTGACTTGATTCTACTCGATGTCATGATGCCAGGTATGAATGGCTATGAAGTCTGCAAGCTGCTAAAGCAAGAGCCGCTGACCAGCCATATTCCGGTGATCTTCGTGACCGCCTTATCTGAAATTGCTGATGAAGCCCAAGGTTTTGCATTGGGTGCGGTGGATTACATTACTAAGCCTGTCAGTGCGCCTGTCGTTAAAGCGCGGGTTAAAACACATCTTGCGCTTTATGATCAAAAACGTCTACTCGAACAACAAGTTAAAGTTCGTACTCACGAATTAGAAGAAACCCGTTTCGAGATTATCCGTCGTCTTGGCCGTGCTGCTGAATACAAGGACAACGAGACGGGTCTACATGTTGTGCGTATGAGCCATTACGCCCGCATATTAGCGATAAAGCTCGGCTTACCGACGACCTTTTGTGACTTGATTTTTAATGCGGCGCCTATGCACGATATTGGTAAAATCGGTACGCCCGATGCAGTGCTGAAAAAGCCAGGGAAACTTGATGCGCAGGAATGGGAAATTATGCAGCAGCACGCCGCCATAGGTGCAGAAATTATTGGTGAACATAGCGATCCGTTATTGCAAATGGCCCGTCGTATCGCCTTAACTCACCATGAGAAGTGGGATGGTTCAGGTTACCCCAATGGCTTGGTAGGCGAAGAAATTCCCCTTGAAGGGCGTATCACCGCGATTGCGGATGTGTTCGATGCGCTGACTTCGCAACGGCCTTATAAGCAGGCTTGGACGATTGAAGCAACTATGGAGTTATTTGAAAATCAAGCGGGAAAACATTTCGATCCTAAGCTGGTGGAGGAGTTCAAGCAAATCCTGCCAGAAGCAATTGCCATTCGAGATACTTATTTAGAAAATTGATGCTCGAAGTGCATTGACTAAGATAAAGGCGCCATTGGCGCCTTTATTCTGCTTCAATATTTTATACTAATCATATTAAATCAAAGCATTACGCTTCATCTAATGAGTAGGGCAGGGCTTGGATCGTTAAATGTGATTGTTCATCGTCGGCAAAACGTAGTTGAGTATCATTAGCCGTGTCATTAGGAAGTACGGCGGTTAACAAGACTTGATTGCCACGCTGCACAAACTCAATGATTTGACCGCCACGGCGAAAACTGTCTTCCATCGCGATTTCAAGGCCTGATGCTAGGGTGATTTGAAGACTAGTGTGGCCGCGCAAAATATATAGGGCGCGTTTATTACCACCGCGATATTTCATTCGCGCTATGGTTTCTTGTCCCATGTAACAGCCCTTATTGAAGCTGATACCGTTAACCGCTTGTAGATTACACATCTGCGGTACGTACTGGCTGGCATGGCTGGCGGCAAGGTTGGAGTAACCTGCTGCAATCTCTAACGCTTGCCATGCACTGGCGTCAAATACACTCAGTTCCGATTGCGCAACTAAAGCTGCTGCGGCATCTGGTGTTAATACTAAAATAAAACGTTCAGCGTCTTTTAAAATCGCACCATTTTCAATGAGTGTGAGCTCTTGCTGAATGTCACCAAAATGTTTGTTCACGAATTGGCTTGCCTGTTCACCAGCAACGCCGAGCAGAGTCCACTCAGCGGATGCATTGCTTAAGGTGGCTTTACTAAACACGGCATATTTTTGTAACTGGGGTAAATCGACTTCGATGGCATCCTTTGGCATCAACATAAAGAGTGCATCTTGAATGGCAAAGGTTCTGAAACTGGCCAGCATTTTACCTTTAGGATCGCAATGGGCGCCCCAGCGCCATTGATCCGTGGCCAATGAGCTGATGTCTGTGGTCACTTGGCCATGGATAAAACTGCGGCCTTGTTCTCCAACGACTTTGATGAGGCCCAAATGAGATAAGTTGGCAAGCATAAGTGGAGGCAAGGTAGCGTCCAGATCCCAATGGGGCGTAGAAACTGAAATAGTCATAGCGAGATCCTGAAAATGAAGACGATGTGAGAGGCTAGATTGTAACGGAATTCCAGTTGGCTCAAAAGCATAAGGCGCACATATCTGTGAATGATCTGTGCGCCTTATTATGTGTGCTTTAGTCGATAGGCTTAAAGCGAGTGGAGTTTAAAGTTTAAAACAGCACGCGGGTACGTAATGTACCTTCAATGGCTTTGAGTTCAACTAAGGCTTCTTCCGCTTGAGTTGTGTCGACTTCCATCACGACATAACCAATTTCTGCAGTGGTCTGCAAATATTGGGCGGCAATGTTGATGCCTTTTTCCGAGAAGGCTTGGTTGATCTTGATCAACACGCCCGGACGGTTTTGGTGAATATGCAGCAAGCGCGAGGTGCCTTTATGTGTTGGTAATGACACTTCAGGGAAGTTAACCGCAGAAACGGTTGAGCCGTTGTCTGAGTATTTAGCGAGCTTACCCGCGACTTCAATACCAATGTTCTCTTGGGCTTCGGCCGTGCTACCGCCGACGTGCGGCGTGAGTAGAACATTGTCTAAACCGCGTAGAGGACTGATAAATTCATCGTCATTCGATTGTGGTTCAACGGGGAACACATCGATTGCGGCACCAGCGAGGTGACGTTCTTTTAACGCAACGGTTAAAGCTTCAATATCGACTACAGTACCGCGTGATGCGTTGATAAAGATGCTGCCCTTTTTCATCGCCGCAAACTCGGCAGCGCCTATCATGTCTTTTGTTTGTGGAGTTTCAGGGACATGTAAGCTAACTACATCAGCTTGTGCTAATAGGAGTTCTAACGAATGGACTTGTTGTGCGTTACCTAGTGGCAGTTTGTCTTCGATATCGAAGAACACGACACGCATACCTAAGGTTTCCGCCAGAATGCCAAGTTGAGTACCAATATGGCCGTAACCAATCACACCTAAGGTTTTACCACGCACTTCATAGCTGCCCGCTGCGGTTTTCATCCAGCCGCCACGGTGAGCGATAGCGTTGCGCTCAGGGATACCCCGCATCAACATAATGATTTCGCCAATTACGAGTTCTGCAACACTGCGAGTGTTTGAGAAGGGAGCGTTAAATACTGGGATACCAAGGGATTCGGCGGTGGCAAGGTCAACTTGGTTGGTTCCAATACAGAAACATCCTATCGCGATTAACTTCTCGGCACGTTTCAGCACCTCTGCAGTTAATTGGGTACGCGAACGAAGTCCCACAAAATGCGCATCTTTAATGGACTCAAGTAAGGCTTCATCGCTTAAGGAAGCTTTGTGGTATTCGATATTGGTGTATCCCGCACGTTCAAATACATCGACCGCAGATTGGTGGACGCCTTCCAACAGCAGGATCTTGATCTTATCCTTGTCCAGCGAATGTTTCGCCATGATATGGGTACCCTCTAATTAATAGAAATGTTTCTTATGATATGCTCACAACCTTCACCCACCAAAGTAGCACTTTTTTTGCTCAGTGTGGAGGGCTAGATGGCTAAAGTTAATATTCTAAATTTAGAACAATATCGCATAAGAGGAAGAAACATTGAATAACAAAATCGCATGGTGCGGTATTTACCTCTCAGTTTTGGTGTGGTCGGCGATAAAACCCGCAGATCCTTTCACGTGGTGGCTCGAAGCCTTGCCTGCATTGATTGCTGTACCGATTTTATTCTTTACTCGCAAACGTTTTCCACTGACACCTTTAGTGTATTTTCTCGTCTTAATACACTGCTGTGTGTTGTTTGTAGGCGCTCATTATACTTACGCTGAAGTGCCGTTATTCGACACGATTGCCGATTGGATGGGTTCAGAACGTAATAATTACGATAAAGTAGGTCATTTTGCGCAAGGTTTTATCCCAGCCATGCTCGCCCGTGAAATTATGTTGCGTAATCAAGCTGTCAAACCTGGGGCTTGGTGCGCGTTTCTTGCCACTTGTTTTGTGCTCGCTTTTTCGGCGTTTTATGAACTGATCGAATGGTGGGTTGCCGTGGCAACTGGCGAAGGGGCTGAAGCCTTTTTAGGTACTCAAGGCTATGTATGGGATACCCAATCTGACATGTTTCTTGCCCTCATTGGTGCAATTGTCGCGTTAGCTTTACTGTCTCGTTTTCAAGATAAACAAATCGCGAGACTCAAGCAGAGGATTTAGCGGCTAAAAGTGGGTGATGCTCTCTGTTCGAGTTGTAAGACTTTCTTCCCTGAAATGTATGGTGTGAGTGTGATGACATTGAGTTGTCATACTTTAGTGTTGTTATTGTGTTTTCTTTGTGTTGCAACTTTGGATTGATAACGTCATAGTTGGAAAGTATTAGGTGCTGGGCGTTGGCCAAGTAAAACGGTATTTTTGACTGTTATTCCATTTTATTGTGGTGAGTTAGTCGAACCTACTAGCATTAAACAGGGAATAGTACATTTGGGTGATGTTTTTCAATCGTTAACTAGTCAGAATTAACTAGGTTAATGGAATGTTGAGAAATCTAACTAAAAAGACGAGTCAAACATACCATTTTGCAATAGAGAATACTTTTCAGGGAGGAGAGTCATTGAGCACAATTAATGAATTGGTTTTTTTACACCAAATGGCCGCGCCATGTCATTTAGCGTTACTCGCTGAATCCATAGGTTTGAAAACGCGTATAGTAAAGCATGCGGCAGAACTGGATTTAGACAAGAGTCGCCGTAGTTTTTATCTGATCACCCAAAAAGGTTCTGCATTAGATAACAAAGGGATACCTCTGTTAGCTTCGCGATTAGTGTCACATTTTCCTGTGGCGCTGTATCAAGTTGAGCGAGACTCCTTAGACCAAGAATCTGCAATGTTACTCGGCATTCGAGGTATTTTATTTGCCGATCAACGTATGGATCTGATGTTAACGGGTTTACGTAAAATGGTGGCAGAGGAACTTTGGTACGATAGAACTTTGCTAAGCAAAATGTTTCGCCGTGTCGTACAAAAGTTAGAAGGTAATAATGAAATGCCCTCTGATACTGTGGCTATGCTGCAGATGCTGACATCCCGTGAACGCACTATCATTCAATTTGTATCGAGTGGTGCGAGAAATAAAGAAATCGCTCATAGGTTATGTATCAGCGAACATACAGTGAAGGCGCATATTTCCTCTATTTTCCGCAAGACCCAGTCTCGTAATCGGGTTGAGCTTTTACGTTGGGCGCAAACCTATCAAACTCACTTTGAGCTGTGCAGTTAGTCAGTTAAAGATATTGGTCGTTAGCTTTTCGTTTTGAGTGGTTAATGTTAATGATTACTAGCATATCAACATAGAAAAGCGGGAATGTTTATTTAAACATTCCCGCTTTTTGTTTAACACCCTTTTTATAAACCACCACCAAAGAGTTTAGCTGTGGTGGTTTAACAGTATTGACTAGTATTGCACTACAGTGGCAACGTTCATATTGCCTGATTGGTTCACGTTGATGCTGTTGTTAGTGCCTGCTTGAGAACCTAACACTAAGTTGTCATTACCCGTTTGAGTGATTGACAGGCTGTTATTGTCACCGCTAACGCCAAATGAATTTGAAGCAAATGAAGTGTCGTTATCGCCGCCTACCCAGTTACCGTTACCTGATTGAGTAATTTGCGCGGTGTTTTCATCACCTTCAATAATCAGGTCAATAACGTTAAGATCGCCACTTTGAAGTGCGCTGACATCGGCATTGTTGTTGCCAGCAACAGAAATCAATGTTTCGTTCTCAGCGCCATCTTGCTCAACATCAACTTCGTTATCGCTACCCACGGCATCTACATAAGCAAAGTTCTCTTCGCCTTCTTGGCTAACTTCAATACTGTTATCTTCACCATCAGCGAAGGCAATGATTTCGTTGTTATCGCCTTTAGAAGATAAATCGAAGTCATTATCTGTACCGTATGCACCAAAGGTTGCGAAGTTCGCATCGCCTTTTTGTTTCAAGTCAACGTCGTTGCTATCGCCCCATACTTGGAACTCTGCACCGTTGACATCGCCTTTTTGAGTGATAGTAATATCGTTATCATCACCTTGGATATCGGCCACTAAAGTATCACCGATAGTGTTGCCGCTGCCATTTTGGGTAATATCGACACTGTTGTCATCACCCGTAGTCATAGCAAGATAAGCCGTGTTGCCGGTACCTTTTTGATCCATTGAAATATCGTTTTTGCTGCCCGCCAGTGCGTAAACGAAGCCTACATGGTTATCACCCTTTTGGACCATGTCTACTTTGTTGTTGTCGCCTGCAATACCCTTAGCCGCGCCAAAGTTGTTGTTACCCGCTTGATTAACAGAAACGTCGTTGTTGTTACCCACGTTAGCGGTTAAATCAAGGGCAATTAAACCCGCTTGGTTGTTGTCACCGATTTGTGTGATTTTACCGTCGTTGTTGCTGCCTTCAACGCGAAAAACTGCAAAGTTTGCGTCGCCTTCTTGCTCAACAAACACGCTGTTTTCAGCGCCAGTGATTTCAACTTGGCTTTCGTTGACTTCGCCTAATTGGTTAACGAATACCGTGTTATCGTTGCCAGTAACATCGCTACTGCTTTGGTTAAAGAAACCGTCTTGCGACACATTTACATTGTTGTTGTCACCTACAACACTTGCACTTGCCACATGCCAGTCAACTTGTTGCGTTATTTGGACCTTGTTATCATCACCCGTTGAATTAATAGCCGCTTCATGCCACACACCGTCTTGGATGACAGTTGCGGTTTGATCTGTACCTGTTTGCACAACCGCAGCAGCGTTAAGGCCACCCGTTTGTGAGACTAAAGTGTCTTGGGCTTGGCCTGACTGTACTACGCTAATTTCGCTCACTGTACTGGCAGCAAAAGCTTGACCGCTTAAACCTGTTGCAATGGCCAAAGCAATAAGTGATTTTTTAGCTTGTGATTTCATGTGACGCTCCCTGTTTAATATTGAGTTATTGAGATTGCAGCACCGTCCGCAATCTGTTGAATCGAAAAGTTGCCGCTTCCTAGTTGGTTCAGTTGCACGAGATTGTCATTGCCAATTTGTGTCACTGAAGCCGTATTTTGACTGCCGACTTGCAGTAGTTGGACTTCATTTTTTGAACCAATCTGTGTGATTAGCGCATCGTTATCATTGCCCACTTGTGTTACATCGGCCTTGTTATCGCTGCCTGACTGGAACAGTAATCCTTGGTTGGCAGTGCCTTGTTGAACCAGCTCGATAAGGTTATCGCGACCGGAACGTTCCAGTAATGCCTGAAGGGTTACGGGTAACTCGTTGACATTCAGCTCTTGTGCTGAAGTCATACAACTACAGAGCAAGATCAGCGGCACCAAAAAGCGTATAGAGGTATTTGGCACGGGTGACTCCTTGCATCAAATATCTTGGGCTGCTTAAAGCAACTTGCATCCCAAATTCAGACCTGAAGATACGAGTCCCGTTAATATGTCGCAATTGGCCAAACGGGTATTTATTCTAGAAAGGATTAACGGAAGGTAAATGATGGCTGTATTTATATCGTATTGATTAAATAGATTTTATATGTTTATTGACGTGTTTTTATTTAAGGGGGCTAGTCTAGTTGTCCTAGTAGTTAAGTCGTATTTGTTGTGAAGAGAGTATTTGATTTTTAAACAATGCAATAACAAGTGAAGGGAAATACATCGACTATCGCGTTTGCATTTTCTTGATAAAAAAGCACGCGTTTGTGCCAGTGAGAAACTGCTGTGGAGTTTAATTAACTGTAGCAACCTATGTCATTTACCCTGTGTGCAACAACAGGCTTCTTGTCCTTGCAGTAATGAATTCTAGGTTAAACAAAGGGACATTACTGTGAGCGGAAGATTAACCATTATTATGATTAAATTCCTTAATGGGGTAGAGAGAAGATTAACACTACTGTTTTATGCGAGATCAGTGCTTTGCTGGTTCTTTTAACTCTTCATGGAATGCTTCGGAACTGATTTGGCTTTTACGGTCTTCTAGTTGCTGCATCGCACTGTTATTACTCACAGTTAACGCATTGAAGCGAGTATTGATATCGTCCATTTCGTTAATGTATTCAGGATCGGTTTTCTCTTTATTTTGCCAATAACGCTTACGTTCTAATTTCTGTAATTCACTGGCGCGCAGAATTTCAAAATAGCTATTTTCCTGCTTAAGACGATATATCTCGCCGTCGAGTAACTGCAATAATTTTTCTTTAGAAATGGTTCGGCTATTCAGTAGAGTGTGTAAGGGATCGACAGGAATATCCCTTTTATCAGAGTCTACTTCAGTCGTTATCCCTAACTGGTATTCGATTTTATGTTGGCTAAATTCCTGCGGGCAAGCGGTTTGGCTAAAGACAATTTTGTCATCTTTACGGCATTTATAAATGGTATTTGCCTGTATTGCAGTGGGCAAAATAACACAAATTAGGGTGAGTATCAGTCTTGCCATGAGGCCACAAATCCTTTGTACACTTGCATAGCTATTATGATTTAATTGTTTGATTAAGCATGATAAATAATGATTGTGACGTTTACATTATTATGCCTTTATAACCGTTTTTTATTAGGCTTAACCGGCTGTTAAGCCCAATAAATTCAAGGATTAGCCATGCATCATTATAAGGTCAAATTCACTCGTCAATGTCTGCCGCTAATCATTTACCTTAAATTAACATCTGCATCATACTATGGCGTAAATTTAGGGATAAAACCAGTTTTTTGACGCTTCAAATTTTTGGCGCTTGGATTGATTCTAAAGAAGAAAATAGCTTCTGGTCGATCATTGGGTAAATAAAAAGGAGCGACTGCTCCTTTTTATTTATTGATAACGCTTAAGAGATTAGCGATCGAACCTTAAGTTGTCGATAAGTCGCGCTTTACCTATATAGGCTGCGGCCAAAATGACTAAGGTTTGGTCTTGGCTCTGCGCTTTCTCAAGCGTGTGGGCATGACGAATTTCCAGATAATCCGGCGTAAAGCCCGCCGCCACTAAACTGATTTTCGCTTGCTCGGTGACAGCATTAACACTCTGACCTTGTTTGATCCCTGCAGCCATAGCATCTATCGCCTGTTTTAACGCTGGTGCTGCGGCTTTTTCTGCGGCGGTGAGGTAACCATTGCGCGAACTCATGGCTAAACCTGAGTCCTCACGTATGGTATCAACACCGATAATCTCAATCGGTAATGACAAGTCTTCAACCATAGTTTCAATGACTAATAGCTGTTGATAGTCTTTATTGCCAAAGAGTGCCACATCGGGCTGTACTATGTTGAATAGTTTACAGACGATTGTCGCAACGCCACGAAAATGCCCCGGACGGCTAGCGCCGCAGAGCAGATCTGAAATACCTGGCACTTCAACATAGGTTTGTTGCGCTAAGCCCTTGGGATACATCACGGTTGGCGTTGGGGTAAACAGCAACTCAGCGCCAGCAGCGGTGAGGGCTTCACTGTCGGCGGCGAGTGTGCGTGGGTAGGCATCGAGATCTTCGTTCTGGCCAAATTGCATTGGATTGACGAAAATCGATACCACCACATGATCACAACGTTTAGCCGCTTCTTTCACTAAGGTGATGTGTCCCCGATGGAGATTGCCCATGGTCGGCACAAAGGCGACAGTTTCGCCCTTGGCACGCCATGCACGCACTTGAGTGCGAATATCATCAATATGGGCGCTAGTGATCATTGAGCCTTACCTTGCATAAATCTGTTATTTGTTAAAAGTGTGTTCTTCGCCAGGAAAAGTTCCTTGGGCAACTTCGTCGATATAAGCACGTACCGCAGAACGAATTTCACCGGTTTGTTTTAGGTAGTTTTTCGAGAAACGTGGAATGTAACCACTTGAAATACCTAACACATCATGCATCACCAAGATTTGACCGTCGGTCGATGCGCCTGCGCCAATTCCAATGACAGGAATCGTTAAGGCTTGAGTGATAGCCGCAGCGAGAGGCGCAGGGATACATTCCACTACGAGTAGTTGAGCCCCCGCGGCTTCTAAAGCCTTAGCTTCGTCGAGGATGCGCTGGGCATTTTCGGCATCGCGGCCTTGCACTTTAAAACCACCAAAAACATGAACCGACTGAGGCGTTAAGCCTAAGTGGGCACATACAGGAATACCGCGTTCGGTGAGCTTAGTGACGGTTTCGAGTAACCAGTGGCCGCCTTCGACTTTGACCATGTTCGCGCCAGCTTGCATTAACTCAGTGGCGTTGACCATGGCTTGTTCTGGCGTGGCGTAACTCATAAAGGGCATGTCGGCGATCAGCAGGGCACGTTCGATACCGCGACGAACACAGCGAGTATGGTAAGCGATTTCTGCTGTAGTGACGGGCAGGGTATCGTCATGGCCTTGGAGAACCATTCCCAAAGAATCGCCGACCAGCAGCACATCGACACCTTCGCTATCGAACGCGCTGGCAAAACTGGCATCATAGGCTGTCAGTGCCGTGAATTTTCTACCTTCCTGTTTGTATTTCAACAGGGTTGAGCTAGTAATTTTAGACATATGGATGATCTTCAAACCAAATAGAAGTGGTGTTATAAGCTAACTGAGGACGGACTTCAATGATCAATGCCCAGTTGTTGTAACTCGGCCAGCATTTTTGTATCGATAAGACTGTCGATGGCAGTGTTGCACGGCAGAATCAGATCCGGTGCAATGGCGGCTAAAGGCACGAGCACAAAGCTGCGCGTTTTCATGCCATAGTGGGGCAATTTTAGTCTAGGAATGTCAATGTTCTCATTACCATACAAGAGTAAATCGAGATCTAAGGTTCTAGGCCCCCAGCGCTCTAGGCGGACTCGTCCTTGGGTGTTTTCAATATGTTGCAGTGCATCGAGTAAGGCTAATGGCATGAGATCAGTATCGAAACTCGCCACCGCGTTAATATAATCGGGTTGCACGACATCGCCCATGGGCGTCGAATGGTAATAGGGAGAAACGACGAGACTATTGCCTAAGGCTAAGGCGGACAATGCCATCACGGCATTGTCCAATTGCGCCTTGGGATCTTTAAGATTTGCGCCTAATGCGACGTAGACGCGGGGCATTATTCAGCCATTTTAACTTTAGGTGTACCACTCGCTTTAGGTGCGCTCGTCGGCGCTGAACCATCGGCATTCGGTGCACGAGGACGGCGACGACGTTGGGTGGCATTACGGTTGCGGTTTGGCGATTTACTGCCGCTACGCGCTATGGCTAAACGTTCTGTTTCATCGGCTTCGACAAATTGTTGCCACCAAGCGGCACTTTTAGCGACATTACCCGCTTCGACTTCGCCCCTGAGTAAGAGTAAATCGTATGCGGCTCTAAACTTAGGGTGTTCCATTAGTTTAAAGGCGCGGGTGCCTTGGCTACGATCGAAGCGTAACTGCAACTGCCAAATGTCTTTTGCCGGCGTACTAAAACGGCGCGGAATACTAATGGTTTGGCATTGCTGCTCCATCACATCGCCCATGGCGGCAAAGAAGGCATCGTATAACGTCAGGCCACTTTCAACGGCAATATCTTCGGCGCGTTGACGCAGTGGATACCAGAGAAGCGCAGCATAGAAGAATGAAGGTGTGACCGGCTTATCTTCGTTAACTCTTTGATCTGTGCTCTTCATGATGGCTTGCACCATTTTCATGGTCGTACCTTTAGGATCATCTTTTAGCAGAGCGGCCACTTGCGGAAACAGCGGCGCGAATAGCTTGTATTCTTGCATCAGTTCGAAGTTGGCTAAGGCTTTGCCTGCAAAGAAGAGTTTTAACACTTCTTCGTACATACGTGCTGCCGGAATATCTTTTAGCAGCGGCGCTAATTGTTTAATCGGCGCGGCTGTGACGGTTTCGATACCCATGTTGAGTTTAGTGGCGAAACGCACTGCCCTTAACATACGCACCGGATCTTCACGGTAACGGGTTTCTGGATCGCCAATTAATCTTAGGGTGCCCGCTTTGAGATCGGCCATACCGCCGCCATAGCTGCGAATCGAGTAATCGCTGATATCGTAATAGAGGGCATTGACGGTAAAGTCGCGGCGCTCGGCATCTTCATCGATTTCGCCATAGACGTTATCGCGCAGCAAACGCCCTTCGGCATTGGCTTTAGAGACTTTCTCATTACTTTCGCCATGGTGACCACGGAAGGTGGCGACTTCAATCACATCGCGACCGAAAACAATGTGCGCTAAGCGGAAACGGCGACCGACAACACGGCAATTACGGAATAATTTTTTGATTTCTTCCGGTGTTGCATTGGTCACTATGTCGAAATCTTTCGGTTCAATCCCTAAGAGTAAATCGCGTACACCGCCGCCGACTAAATAGGCTTTAAAGCCAGATTTATTCAGTCTGTATAATACCTTAAGGGCATTCTCGCTGATTTGTTTGCGCGAGATGGTATGGGCATCTCTTGGTACTAACTCTAAACTCAAAGCACCGGAACTTTGTTCAGGTGTTGTTGGTTCAATCTGAGCTGGAGTCGGAGCGGTCGTTTTAGGCGCGTCTTCAAATAGCTGTTTGCAGAATTGGCTGATACGGCGAAAAATGGGACACCTCGAAATATGATCTGTTATTTGATTAAAAATCTGGCGGCTATCATATACCAAATGCGGCCTAATGAGTATATCAGGGCTCGATCAGTATCTCAGATTGTTGCGGTATAGTGGATAATTGAAACTGATCCACGGCTTGAGCGAGCATTTGCGCCACAGAGCCATGGGTCTCAACGGGTTGTTGGCCTAAAAATGCCAGCGCCGCATTGAGGCTCGCCTGTGGATTAAGTGTATCAATTGCCTGTGCATGATTCTGTTTTGAGAGCTTAAAGCCTTTACTTATGCAGGCGAGTGGCAAGTGCAGCCATTGCGGTGCGGCTAAACCAAAGCTTTGATACAAACTCAGTTGGCGACAACTGGCCTCGATTAAGTCGCAGCCTCGAACCACTTCGGTGACCCCTTGATAAGCATCGTCGAGTACCACGGCCAGTTGATAGGCGTACAGACCATCACTGCGTTTGATGATGAAATCCTCTGCGGCAAAATGGCGATCAACGCAAATATGGCCCATTAGATTGTCATCAAATTCTTGCACTTGCGCCATGTTGACGATTCGCACCGCACCCGACCTAACAAGATTTGCAGACTGGGTTTGTGGCAATCGGTGGCAGCGGCCATCGTAGACGCCGCCCATGGCTTGAATTTGCTTGCGACTACATTGGCAGAAATAGGCTTTATCTTGGGCGAGCAGCGAGTCAATTTGCGCTTGATAAGCTGCTGTGCGCTGGCTTTGATACAGAGGCACATCATCCCACTCAAATCCATAGGCTTCTAAGGTGCGTAAGATATCATCGGCGGCACCTTTGACTTCTCGTGGTGGGTCTATATCTTCGATGCGGATTAGCCATTTACCCTGTAGCGAGCGGGCGCGGAGATAGCTGCCAAGGGCGGCGATAAGCGAGCCAAAGTGCAAGGCACCCGAAGGCGAAGGCGCAAAGCGGCCGACATAGGGCTGGCTGGATAAATCGGAATGTAATGGCTTTGACATAACAACTAGATGGTGTTTTAAAGTCGCGACGGTAAAAGTGGATGTATTTTAGAGGGATGCTAAGAGAAAAGCGAATCGGGGTAAATTGGAGTGAGCTTGGCTTAAGCTCGTCGAGATTACGAGTTGCTAGAAACAAATAGGCGGGGAAATCCCCGCCCAGTATGCTTGATTAACCAGCCATTTGTTTCTCTTTGATCTCTGCAAGCGTTTTACAGTCGATGCATTGATCGGCTGTTGGACGCGCTTCGAGACGGCGGATGCCGATTTCGATACCGCAAGAATCACAGAAGCCGAAATCGTCTTCTTCAATTTTTTGCAGTGTTTTTTCGATTTTTTTGATCAGCTTACGTTCTCTATCGCGAGCACGAAGTTCGAGGCTGAACTCTTCTTCTTGTGCTGCACGGTCAACAGGATCGGGAAAGTTTGCGGCTTCGTCCTGCATGTGGCTAAGAGTACGGTCGACCTCTTCACGCAACTGATTGCGCCAAGCTTCAAGAATTGTCTTGAAGTGACCCAGTTGCTTAGCGTTCATATACTCCTCACCCGGCTTTTCCTGGTAAGGATTTACACCTGCGATAGCGAGTACGCCAAGTTTTTTGGTGCCTTCAGGCATAACGCATCTCCTGTAATCATTTGCGTTTGTAGGGCGTCCTTAAGAACGGCCGCTATCTATAGCAGAATCTTCACATCGAGGCAAACTTTTCATTCTGCTTTGATTGAATTTTTTGACTATGTTCGCTAATTCAAATGAAATCAAATTTAACTCAGCCTTAACATCATACTCGTACATCGCAGGCTTGGGCTAGGTGAATCTCAGTCGGGGACATTTCACAGCGATAGGCTAGCACTTCAACGCCGGCTAACACAGCCATTTTCAGTAACTTAGCATATTCAGGGTCGATATGTGCTGCGGGGGCAACACTGAATATTTCACTGTGCTGCACCACAAATAGCAATACGGCTCTGTGGCCTTGACTCACCATGTGCATCAATTCACGTAAATGTTTTTGACCGCGTAGGCTCACAGCATCAGGAAAATAACCTTGGCCATCCTCGAGCAAAGTACAACTTTTGACTTCTATATAACAGGCGGGTTTTTGAGCACCCTGTAGCAGGATATCGATGCGACTATTTTCATCACCGTATTTGATTTCACGGCTTAGGCTGTCATAACCCGTGAGTTCCTTGATGATACCTTTATTGATGGCTTCTTCGGCTAAGGTGTTCGCCTGACCCGAGTGGATACCGATTAAGCCTGCATCTGGCGTGGTCATCAGTTCCCACGTATGGGCATATTTACGTTTAGGGTTATCAGAGGTAGAAAACCACACGGTTTCACCGGGATACAGGCAATTACGCATAGAACCCGTATTGGGGCAATGTAGTGTGATCTCACTGCCATCGCTTAGCTGCACATCGGCCAGAAAACGCTTATAGCGGCGCAATAAAATGCCCTGTTGTAGTGGCGGTGTAAATTCCATCGGTAGACCTATCTCGGCTGTTCTAGGTCCAAAGCCTAGCAAATTTCGCAAATGTTTACAGATTTTACCTGAGTAACTTCAGCCAATCGCTTTGCGTCATCGCCTGCTAGCAGTAAACTGCCGCCATAAAGTTTGTTCTGATTGCTGATTGATTGTTCTGATTGATTATTCTAAAACGAATCGAAAAATAAGGATCCCTAATGAGTGAACTAAAAGTAACTGAATTGATGAAAGTACAATTAACCAAAGAAGCACCCGCCGCGTACTGGGGCAAGGCTGATGTGACTTATACTGCCGATGGTGCGCAAATTCATTTAGCGGGTGGCGATGAGCTGCGTCAAATTCAAATGGCGGCCCGTAAACTGCGCAGTCAAGGCATTAGCAGTGTGGAATTAGCTGGGCAGTTTTGGGATCTCAATAGCCAATGGGTGTTTGCTCAAGGTTTCGCGACGGCAAAACCGGGCTATCAAATCCATTGGTGTGGTGATGAGTCTGTGCAAGCAGAATTGCAACGTCGACTCGATGTGGCAACCTTTGCCCGTCAACTGATCAACGATACGCCTGAAAACCTGTCGCCAGTGAAGCTTGCCCAACAAGCGGCAAAATGGTTGGCTGACGTTGGTGGCGACAAGGTGAGTTATCGGATTATCGAAGGCGAAGCGCTGCTTGAAGAGCAGTGGATTGGTATCCATGCCGTCGGTCGCGGCAGTGAGCGTCCACCGGCAATGTTAGAGTTAGACTTCAACCCATTAGCCGCTGATGCACCTGTGTCTGTGGCGCTTGTGGGTAAAGGGATTACCTTTGATTCTGGCGGCTACAGCATCAAAGCTTCTGAAGGCATGTTAGGCATGAAATGCGATATGGGCGGCGCGGCGACTGTGACTGCAGCACTTGGTTTAGCGATCAAGTCTGGCCTCAACAAACGCGTTAAACTCTTCTTATGTTGTGCTGAAAACTTGATCAGCGGTCGCGCCTATAAGTTAGGTGACATTCTGACCTACAAAAATGGTGTAACAGTTGAAGTGGTGAACACAGATGCGGAAGGGCGCTTAGTGTTGGCCGATGGCCTACAAGCTGCTTCTGCTACAGGCGCACCTTTTATTATCGATGCAGCGACCCTTACAGGCGCCGCTGTGATGGCGGTGGGTTCTAACTACAACGCGATTTTCTCGCCACAGACGGATGTGTTGCAACTGGCCCAGCAAAAAGCCACGAGTGTTGCCGAGCGCGTATGGCCGCTGCCGCTGGATCCTTGGCACAAAGAAATGTGTCCATCTGCCTATGCTGACACCGCAAACAGCCGCGCAATGAAAGGCGGCGGTGCAGGTGGTGCTTCTAATGCCGCTGGTTTCTTATGGCGTTTCGTGTCACCCGAAGCTAAATGGTTACACGTTGATTTAGCGGGCGCTTTTGAAGATTCAGCTTCTGCCATGTGGGGCGCGGGTGCAACGACCCATGGCGTATTGACTATTAGTGAATTGATTAAAGGCTAAGTCTAGCGCTAAGACTAAATCAGATATGTTAGCTAAGATCCATTAAGGTTCTGTAGCTTTGATTAAAACCGCCTACGGGCGGTTTTTTATTGGTTGAAAGATTAGAACACTCGTTTACTTGGCGTTTTAGCGGCTTCATGGCATGTTATGGCTGAGCATTTTTAATCGGGAAACATGATGATAACTATACGAAAAGCGACGAAAGCGGATGCTCAGGCCTGCTGGGATATCCGCAATGCGGCTATCAATAAGGGCTGCGCTGGATTTTATGATGCGGGCGATCTGGTGATTTGGACCGAGGGCGAACTGACCGAGCAATTTAGCCGTATCGTCGATGCACATTTTTATGTGGCAGAGTTGTCCTATGACGAGTCGCAGCTTAAGACTGTGGTCGGCACTGCCATGTTGGATGAACCCTATGCCCAGTTAGAAGCCTTGTTTGTTTCCCCCAATGCTATGGGGCTAGGTGTCGGTAAAGTGCTGCTACAATTTATTGAAACTATGGCTTTTAATCAGGGGATAGCCCAACTCAGATTGGAGTCAACTTTAAATGCGGTGGATTTCTATCGCCACTGTGGTTTTGGTGGTGAGGGGTTAGAGGAGGAATCTATCTACTGTTCGCCCAGAGGCATAGCCTTAGAGTGTATGGTGATGTATAAAAATCTAGGGCGGTCTTTGGCCTGCTAGGGCGCAGCAAAAAACGCTGCTGCTAGAATCTAGGGCGTTGCTTTGCAGCTGCTAGAACGCCGCGTTGCGGCTACGGATAACGGCACGCAGCAAACTGCTACAGAACGTCACTTTTTGACTTACGATTTATGCAACGGACTTTGCTCTTACGGTGAGCGCAGCGTTCTGTGAGTTTACGAACGTTCTGTTTTCCTAGAATCTAAAGCCTAGAACCTATTTTCTGAGAGGTTGTTGACATACTCAAGGAAATCGACAGAGCAAGTATGAATGTGGAATTAACTCTGAGATTTAGAGTTTAAGCTAAGGTTGCTGACATATTCGAGGGAATCAACAGATCAAGCATAGATGTGGAATTCATTCTTCATAAAAGGTTGCTGACATACTCAAGGGAATCAAGAGATCAAGCATGGATGCGGAATTAACTTATATAGTTTCGTTAAAAAGGTTGCTGACATACTCAAGGAAATCAACAGATCAAGATGGGGGAATTAACTCCCAAGAGTATGCCAACTATCGTTCTTTCGCCTGAAATCCCGATGCCGACAAGATTAGCGCTAGTGGCTTAAATAAAACTTAATCCATTGCAAAAAAAGACTTTATTTCCTTAGCCTTTAGTCAAACTTACCCGTAAATCCTCAAGGTTTCAGTTCGCCTCTGGGGTATTAAGTTGTTGACGTTTTTCCATCAAATCTTTAATCAAAGGCGTGAGGATCAGCTCCATCGCCAGCGACATTTTGCCGCCGGGGACGACGAGTGTGTTGACCCGTGACATAAATGAACCTTGGATCATATTGAGGTAATAGGGGAAGTCGACATTATTGATACCGCGGAAGCGGATCACCACAAAGCTCTCATCTAAGCTCGGAATATCTTTGGCACTAAATGGGTTAGAGGTATCGACCGTCGGTACTCGCTGAAAGTTAATGTGAGTGCGGGAGAACTGTGGCGTCATGTGCTTAATATAGTCGTCCATACTGCGCACAATCGAGCCCATGACTTTTTCACGGCTGTGGCCACGCTCTGAAGTATCGCGGATAATTTTTTGGATCCACTCTAAGTTGACTATGGGCACCATGCCGATCAGCAAGTCCACATGCTGGGCGACATTGGCATCACCAGTAACTACGCCGCCATGTAAGCCTTCGTAGTAGAGCATATCGGTATTTTCAGGTAGTGGTCGCCATTGGGTAAAAGTGCCAGGCATCTGGTTAAAAGGCACTGCCTCATCGAAGGTGTGTAAATAGCTGCGGGTTTCACCTTGGCCTGTGGTGCTGTAATCGCGAAAGCATTGTTCTAAACGAGCAAAGTTATTAGCCTCTGGGCCAAAATAGCTAAGATTGCGGTTTTCAGCTTGGGATTTGCGGATCATGACTTCCATTTCGGCGCGGGTAAAATGATGAAAACTGTCGCCTTCGACAAAGGCGGCGTTGATCCCGAGTTGGCGAAAAATATGGCTAAAGGCGGTGGTCGTCGTGGTGGTTCCCGCGCCTGATGAGCCTGTAACTGCAATAATGGGATGTTTTGCTGACATTTTTTCTACCTAGCTAGGAACCAAAAGAGCCGCTTATGGGGAAGCGATAAAAACGCGAGTACTATTTATACGGTACAGAGATAGGACTGGTCAATCTTGCTGCTGTGCTATTTGTTCCGCTGAACGTATGGCGAAGGATTCATCGTCTTCACTGTACTCTAATTTTAGCTTACCTTGTTTAAGTGCTTGTTGACATTGGACTATAGCCTGAGCAAGCTCCTGTTCATCGAGACTGGCAAAGCTGCCATCCTCCACTTGACCGAAGAGATATTCGCGGATCACATTGGCGAGCGTTTCCTTGGGGAGTTGTAACAGGGTTTCATAGGGAATGAGCATCGGTGTTTCCTTGAGTGATATTGTCGCCGTTGATTGGGTCTACGCTAAGTGGGTCAACACTTTGATCGCCGAGTAAAAAATGTAAAATCCGTCGCTCAAGGTAGAAGCGCGGTTTCCAAGGTGTACCGCCTTCAATAAAGCCGACATGGCCGCCATAGGGATGCAGTTCGTATTCCACATAGCCCGACAATTGACTTGATTGGGGGATCACTTCATCGGTCATAAAGGGATCGTCCTTAGCATGTATGATGAGCGTCGGTTTAGTTATGCGGCTGACAAAGGGTAAGCCACTGGCACGCGTATAGTAATCGTCGACGCCGTCAAAGCCGTGTAATGGCGCTGTGACTTTATCGTCAAAATCATAGAAGGTATTTAAACGGTCGACCTGTGACTGGCTCAACGGCATAGAGATGGCTAAGTCGGGATCATTCAGTTTATGGCTTATCTTCTGTTGCAACTGTTTGATTAAATAGCTTTGATACACCTTTGAAAAGCCATTTTCCAAGCGTTTAGCGCAAGCTGACAATTGCAGCGGCGCCGAGACAACCACAGCGCGGGCTAATAAACTATCATCCTGATATTCGCCTTGATACTTAGTCAGTACATTGCCGCCTAAACTGTAACCTACGGCTAATAAGGGCGATTGTGGATACGCGCTTTTCAGTGTCGATAGACTAAACTGTAAATCGTCCGTGTCACCACTGTGATAACTGCGGGCGAGGCGATTGGCCTCACCCGAACAACTTCTGTGATGGTGCACGACGGCTGCGAGTTGCTGTTCTTTACAGGCTTGCAGTATCCGCCGCGCATAATGGGACTGCGCACTTCCTTCTAAGCCGTGGATGATCACCACGATCGGTTTGCCAGATTGTGGAACATCCTGCCAATCTAAATCGATAAAATCGCCATCGGGTAACTCTAAGCGCTGCCGCTGTAATGCTGGTTTGGCCACTTTAGTGAATACGGGTAAAATCGTTTGTATATGGGGACTCTTGGCCCACCAAGGTGGCATAAAGGAATTTGGCATAGATGTTTATCTTGATATCGGCTATTGCTGAAAATTAAAACGTGTGTTTAATTTATACCCAAACCAACTCAAAATGCTGAAATTCGTATTTTGAGGTCGCTTGGGTATAAACTCGCGGCCATTGTAGCACAATTGTTTTTTATGCTGATATTTAGGCCGACATTTAGGTTGATAATTAGGAGATAGAGATGAAGCGACGAACCTTTATAATGGGCGCGTTTGCCGGTACGGCGGCGTTAGCCTTAGGGGTTAATCTCTATTCTCCTGAGTTTAGTTTGCCCGAGGATAGCGAAGGCAAAGATTATCGTTTGTTGTTTAGCGTGCTTTTGCCTGTGATGCTCGACGGCGCCTTGCCTGATGTGGCCATCCATAAGTTGGCGGCGCAAAACCGCACTTTAGATGCCATCAAACAGTCGATTGCTGTGTTACCCGATGAGCAGCAAACCGAGTTATTTGAACTGCTCGATATGCTCGAAAATCGTCTTGGTTTACTGGTACTCACCTCGAGCATGACGCCGCTATTGATGCGCTCTCCCGCCGAGTTAACTGATATGTTAGAAACCTGGCGCCACAGTTATTTTGCTTTGTTACAAACGGCTTATCTTGGATTGCGGGAATTAGTGATGGCAAGTTACTACGCTTGTCCTGAGCACTGGAGCCGCCTGCATTATGCCAAGCCTGAACTGTTCAAATAGCGAGTCCATTTTTAACCTAATCAAACGCCGAATAATAAGCATCTTACCCGCGACAGTGGAGCACTCAAGTTGGCAATCATAGATCCTATAGTGAATGGTTTAAACTCTGGTTGGTTGCACACTGATGCGAGCCAATTGCAAGAAAACCAGCAGTTTGAAGCCGATGTGATTATTGTCGGCACGGGTGCTGGCGGCGGTGTGGCGGCCGAAATCCTCACCCAAGCAGGGCTAAGCGTGATCATGATTGAGGCGGGGCCGCTAAAATCCTCCAGCGATTTTAATATGGAAGAGCGGGTCGCTTATCCCAACTTGTATCAACAAGCCGCGGCGATGAAAACCGCCGATAAGGCGATTGGCATTTTTCAAGGCCGCGCAGTCGGTGGCTCAACCACAGTTAACTGGACCACTTCTATTCGCACGCCGACCGAGGCGTTAGCTTTTTGGGCGCAACATAAATCGGTTGCTGGGCTTAATCGCGAGAGCTTAGACCCTTGGTTTGAGCAAATGGAACAACGGCTCAACATTCATGAATGGAATTATGAGCCTAATCGCAATAATGCCGCCCTGAAGCAAGGTTGTATCAATCTTGGCTGGGAATACACTGTGATTAAACGCAATGTGGCGGGTTGCTGGAATACCGGCTATTGCGGCATGGGTTGTCCGGTCAATGCGAAGCAATCTATGCTAGTCACCACGATTCCCGCGGCACTTGAGAAAGGCGCGAAGCTGATCAGTCGCGCTAAAGTGACTAAGATTGAGCACCATAATGGTCAAGTGTTTGCGTTAAAGGCGCAGGCGTTGGATGTGAATTTACGACCCACTGACGTTGAGCTGTTATTTAAGGCTAAACATTATATTTTGAGTGCAGGTGCTATCCATACACCGACGATTTTGATGCGTTCGCAAGTGCCCGATCCCCACCAACTTTTGGGTAAACGCACCTTTTTACATCCTACTTTGTTATCCGGCGGCGTATTTGCCGATTCGATCAATGGCCATAGCGGTGCGCCGCAATCTATCTATTCCGATGAATTTGTGTGGAACAATGGCGCCGATGGTGAGCTGGGTTATAAACTCGAAGTGCCGCCAGTGCACCCGATTTTAATTGCCTCTAAAACCTTAGGTTATGGTACGAGTCATGCTGAGTTAATGTCACAGTTCAACCAGTTACAAGTGACTATCGCTTTGATCCGCGATGGCTATCATCCCGACAGTCAAGGCGGTGAAGTACACTTAACGGATAAGGGTTTTGCTTTAGATTATCCGCTGACCGATGCCTTTTGGCGGGC
This sequence comes from Shewanella sp. SW32, assembly GCF_025653365.1. Classification (NCBI taxonomy): domain Bacteria; kingdom Pseudomonadati; phylum Pseudomonadota; class Gammaproteobacteria; order Alteromonadales; family Shewanellaceae; genus Shewanella; species Shewanella sp. SW32. The sequence continues at coordinate 24,040 of NZ_JAKKSJ010000022.1, forward strand.
CGCGAGACGCGCTTTTGCCAGTATGGCGGAGTTACAATTCTCGGCTGGCGCCTTAAAAGTGTTGCCGATCAGCGATGGTATGCCTTACTTGTCCTCGTGGAAAGACGCCAAAGAGAGCATTGCGCAGATGTCACTCGCGCCGCTGCGCACTATCGTTGCATCGGCCCATGTGATGGGCGGTTGTCCCTTCGGCGAAGATGAAAAGCTTTCTATGGTCAACAGTTATGGTCAGTCGCACTATTTAGAAAATTTATCTGTAATGGATGGCTCTATCTTCCCGACCAGCCTTGGCGCTAACCCGCAGCTATCGATTTATGGCATCACGGCACGTAATGCCACCGCACTCGCACAGAAGCTCACTGACGGTAAAGCCTGATGTTATCTTATCAAAATGCAGCTTAGCTTGATAAAGCTTGATGGGGTGTGAATGTCTGAAAACATATTACGGGAAGGTGGTTGCTTATGCGGCGCGATTCGTTATCAGATTGAAGGTGAACCCTTTGATGCGGATTATTGCCACTGCCGTTCGTGCCAAAAAAGCACGGGATCTGCATTTGGGGCTTGGATGGATTTTAAACTCAGCCAAGTGATTTGGCTTAAAGGTCAGGTGACAGAGTTTGCATCGTCTGAGTTTATTCGCCGTGGATTTTGTGACAAGTGCGGTACATCGTTAACTTACCGGCATACTCAATATCCTGATTATTCGACCTTGAGCATAGCGAGTCTGGACGATGCTAACCAAGTTCAGCCTAAGTACCATATTTATACTGAGAGTCAGCTGAACTGGTTGGTGATCAAGGATGACTGTGAACGCTATCCGCAAGGCCGCAGCCGTTAGCGGCTCTGATGATCATAGCGTTAATTTGATTTAGCTTATTATTGCTTTTATGTGATTGATTTAAAATGATTTGTTTAGATTGAATCAGGGCGCAATGAGGCCGATTTCGTTGGCGTCAATGTCACTGAGTCCAAACAGGCTTAAGTAGCTCACTAGATTTGTCGCTTGGCCGTTTGGGCTGAGTTCATTGAGTTTATTCAAGATGGTTCGCTGCGCTTTACGTTCCATCATCAGCTCAACAGCGAGCATCTGCTGATACTCTTGCTCATTCAGGCTGGATTTAGCGAGTTTACGTAATTTGCGATAGGGCGTGAGAAACCTTTCATCCCATTCACCTACAGCATTCATCAGCGTTTGCCATTGGTCTGTGCTGTATTGCTGCGGCCCAGACACATCCATAGTGATATCTAAATATTGTGCCAGTAGCAGTAGATTGACGTTCACCTGACAGCTATTTTGCAATTCGAGACAGAGCGCTTTGTTTTGCGCATAGCTCATATCACACCATTGCCAGAGTTGACTGTCGAACTGGGTTAAAACCGCCATACTATTTCCTTGTATTGCCGCTGCTACTGACTTTTATGTAAAAGAACGCTGGAGTTATTGTTGCTCCATGACCTCTTGCTCCATTGCATCTATCTCTTCTTGCAACTCGAGCCATTGCATTTCACTGTCTTCTAAGGTTTGCGTCAAGCTCGTTCGCTCGGTTAATACCGAGGTTAGCTTGGCTTTGTTATCTTGATCATACAATTCGCTATCGGCCAGCAAGTGTTCTAGCTCGGCGAGGCGTTCGCTCAGCTTTTGTTGCTCGGTTTCTAACTTAGTTTGTTTGCGCTTGAGCGGCGATACCTTTTGGCGGATCTCGGCCTCGAGGCGTTTCTGTATCTTCTTATCGGCCGCAGGTTTGATCTCGTCGCTGGTGCTGTTTTGATTCGAGTTGGCTTTCGCCGCATCGAGCAACCATTGGTGATAATCGTCTAAGTCGCCGTCGAAGGCGCGTACTTCACCTTGATCCACCAGATAGTAATCGCTACAGGTTAATCGCAGTAAATGCCTATCATGCGAGACGACAACCATAGCGCCTTCAAAGGTTTGCAATGCCATTGTCAGGGCGTGGCGCATCTCTAAGTCTAAATGGTTGGTGGGTTCATCGAGCAGCAATAGGTTAGGGCGTTGCCAAACTAATAGCGCCAACACTAAACGGGCTTTCTCGCCGCCAGAAAAGGGGCGCACAGGTGAAAGCGCCATATCGCCGTTAAAACCAAAACCGCCTAAGAAGTTGCGTAGCTCTTGCTCTCTGGCATTAGGAGCCAGACGCACTAAATGCTGCATCGGCGTATCGTCGAGGCGCAAAAATTCAATTTGATGCTGGGCAAAGTAACCGATATTGACGCCAGGATTAGGTTCATACAAACCTGTCATTGGCGATAATTGACCCGATAACAGCTTGATTAATGTCGATTTACCTGCGCCGTTACGGCCGAGTAAACCAATGCGGGCACCCGGCACTAAGTTTAAATGCACCTTGCTCAGGATTGGCTTATCGCTATAACCGATAGCGACTTGCTCCATCTTAATCAGTGGATTGGGCAGGGCTTCTGGGGCGCGAAACTCCATATAAAATGGGCTATCGGCTTGAGACGGCAACAACTCAGTCATGCGCTCTAGCGCCTTTAAGCGGCTCTGCGCTTGTTTGGCTTTACTCGCCTTATAACGGAAACGGTCAACGAAGGACTGCATGTGCGCACGTTCTTTTTGTTGGCGTTCGAAGGCGACCTGTTGTTGCGACATACGTTCGGCACGAATGCGCTCAAAGGCACTGTAATTGCCTTTGTAGAAATTGAGTTTTTGATTTTCAACGTGGACGATTTCATCAACGATTTCATCGATAAAGTCCCTATCATGGCTGATTAAAATCAGCGTGCCTTGATAGGACTTAATCCAACCTTCGAGCCAGTACATGGTATCTAAGTCCAAGTGGTTGGTTGGTTCGTCGAGGAGCAATAAGTCAGAGCGGCACAGCAGCGCTTGGGCTAAGTTGAGGCGCATACGCCAACCACCCGAAAAGCTTTTTACTGGATTGCTTTGCTCGGCTTCACTAAAGCCCAGACCCGCTAACAATGAACCCGCGCGCGAATGAATCGCATAACCACCGATAGCGTCGATTTTGCCGTGTAAGAGTGCGATGGCATTGCCGTCGTTATCTTCTTGGGCCTTGTGTAATAGGGCTTCTAATTGACGATATTCGCTATCGCCATCGATCACATATTCCAGTGCCGAGACGTCGAGCGCAGGGGTTTCTTGGGCCACAGTGGCAATTTGCCAGCCAGAAGGCAGACTAAATTCACCTTTATCTAGGCTTAAGTGACCTAAAATTAATGCGAGCAGTGAAGATTTGCCTGTGCCGTTAGCACCGACTAAACCGACCTTATGGCCGGGATAAATCGTAAGAGAGGTCTCATCTAGCAGGGTTTTGCTGCCACGGATTAATTGCGCTTGGTTGATGCTGATCATTAACTACAACTTGGTTAGAACGTAAATTCGTCAGGGCACAGATAATAGCGTACAACCCCGTATCAAACCACAGCCTGACCCGATAACTCGGACAATTATTCGACTTTTCAGGATGATCTTTAGCGAATCGCATCACATCGACCTAAGGCCTCATACTTTCAGGTAACACTGGCATTCAATCATCAGTGTGGCAAAATAGCGCCAATTTCTTCGGCCGAGTCCCTTGGCCCTGCTATCTGGTCCTTTATCTATTATGACAAACACTAAAATCAAAAAGCGTTTCGTAGCCGGTGCTAAGTGCCCAAAATGCAGCGCCAAAGACAGCATTTTACTCTACAAAGAAAACGGCATCGAAACCGTTGAATGCACAGAGTGTGATTACCGTGAACAGCAAACCGATGAAAAGGTGGCAGAAAAAGCCACAGGTGCTGTGATAGGGGTGTTTAAGCCGGATTAGGTTGAAGATTTAATTCAATTGGGTTGCTTCGGCTGAGGACGCCTGTCCTATCTCTTATTTTTCCGTTTGTAGCTTTGCGAGTAAAAGGTGCGCAAATCATTAACCACTCGCAATTAGCTCAAGTTCATTGAAACGGTCTGAGTTAGATAATTGAAACGGTCTGAGTTAGATATTAGAAATGGTAGCCTAAGCATTGGGTACGTTTATGACCGCTGACCTTAAACATCACAACACTTTTACCATAAAGAATTTACTGCCGGTTTCAGGGTAGGCTTGTTGTATCCATTGTACGCGATAGCCGTGGCGCTCATAGAAGGGCTTAGCTTGGAAATCTAAGGTATCGAGTAGGGCAAATTGGCAGCCGCGCGCTTTTGCTTGGCTTTCTGCTTTTAATAGCAAGTGCGTGCCGATACTTTGGTGTCTTAAAGAATCATCGACCCACAGATAATCGATTAACAACCAATTGCCGAAGGTTTTACCGCTGATCCCTGCTAACAGTTTACCTTCGGAGTCCTGTAGTTTGAGTCCGAGATTTTTACGGCTAAGCCCCTGCCATTGAACTTGGTTGAACTCGACAATTTTTTGTTTTACAGCGTCGGTGAACTCGGTTGATTCATCGTTAATTAAGCTTAAATTCATCGTCACTTCTCGTTTGATTTTTTATGATGTTAGCTCTGAATATCTAGGCTGATAGGCATTGGTATGCCGTCAAGGATTAGGGTAAACTAGCGCCTTTGTCACTGGCCATAAGTATCGTAATGGAAACTTTTTACAGTCTATATCCTGCGGTTAAACATCTGCATTTTACCTTTATCGCGTTGAGCGTGTTACTGCTTACCGTTCGCTTTGTCCTGCATCTGCGCCAATCGGCTCTGATGGAGAAGAAGCTGCTCAAGATAGCGCCCCATGTTATCGACACTTTCCTGCTGCTGTCGGGCTTAACTTTGTGTTTTATGATCCAGCAATTTCCTTTTGTGGATCCTTGGATGACCGAAAAAATCGGTGCTGTAGTTGCTTACATTGTCCTAGGCGCCATTGCCATAAAAGCAAACAGAAACAAATTGTTCAAAGTGTTTGCTTACTTAGGCGCGATAGGTTGGTTGGTTTATGCTGCTAAATTGGCTCATTTTAAACAAGCGGTATTATTGGGTTAATGGGTAACTACACTCTGCAAGATGGCATTTCATTGCCCGAGTCGGCATTGGATGTAGGTGCGCACCTTGGATTTTCTAAACTTGAAGCCGCTAAATGGGCTTGGTTTGAAATGGCGGGAGCCGTATTAAGTCATTACTTGGTTGATCAACAACAGCGTTTTAATGCGCTGTTGCATTGGTTTTACGAGGATTTAGGTTTTTGTGTTCGTGAGAACTACTTCAGTACAGAGGCGGCAGATTTAGGTACTTGCTTAATTAGTCGCCAAGGTAATAGTACAACGCTGGCGACGGTATTGATGTTGCTGGCAAAGCAGTTAGATCTTGAACTCGAACCCATATTGCTACCTGGCAATACGGTGCTGCGTTGTAAGATTGGCGGTGAAGTGAGTTATTTGGATCCTTTAACGGGCAAGGAACTCACCCGTCACCAGTTGCACGTGTTAGTGCGCGGCGAGTTAGGTAATGCTGCTGAACTTAAGGCAAGTTACTTAAAGCCTGCAACGGTGAAAAAACTGCTGACGCGTATGCTGCATGAGCTTAAGGCGGGTTGCATAGTGTCGCATCAATTTGAGGCAGCGATGGAGTGTTGCAGCCTGCTGTTGCAATGGCATGTTGACGATGTGCATTTGAATCGTGAGCGGGCGTTTATTGCACAGCAGTTGGGTTGTATTAATGTGGCCGCCGCCGATCTGCAGCATTTTGTTGATAATAGTCCTCACGATCCCGTGATCGAGATAGTGAAGATGCAGCTCAAAGAATTAAACGAACACGCCGAGGTTTATCACTAAAGCAGAGCCTTTCGGGGCTCTTCTTATTTATTCAACTTTTATTAACGAATTCAATCCGCAAAAATAATAACACTGGGCAGATGGAAGTTTGACCCAGGGACTTAAAAGTTAAGTCTCTAATAAAAATAATAACTGTATCAATAGGGAGAAATTAGCATGACAAGCACGGCTTTAGTGACGAACGATGCCACGGCGTTAGGAATACTCGCGACAATTCTAGGTTTTGTATTTTATACCAGTAGCAGTAGTCATCCTTTTTGGCAGAAGTTTTATCGTTTTATTCCCGCCCTTTTATTGTGCTATTTCTTGCCATCGTTATTGAATACCTTTGGGGTAATCGATGGTAATACCTCACAACTGTATTTTGTGGCATCCCGTTATTTGCTGCCAGCTTGTTTAGTCTTATTGATTTTAAGCGTAGATTTAAAAGCTATTTTAAGTTTAGGGCCGAAAGCTTTGATCATGTTTTTAACCGGCACTGTCGGTATCGTTATCGGCGGCCCTATCGCCTTGTTGCTGGTGTCGGTTATTGAACCTTCTTTAATTGGGGTCGATGGCCCCGATGCGGTATGGCGTGGTATGACGACCTTAGCGGGGAGCTGGATTGGTGGGGGCGCAAACCAAGCTGCAATGAAAGAAATTTATGACGTGGGCGGTAATATTTTCTCTGTGATGGTGACAGTCGATGTGATAGTCGCCAATATTTGGATGGCAGTACTGCTGTTTCTGGCCTCAAAAGCGAAAGAGATCGATGCTAAAACCGGTGCGGATACTTCTGCTATTGAAGCGTTAAAAGATAAAGTTGAAAAGTATCACGCTGAAAATGCACGCATTCCTAATCTGCGCGATCTTATGCTGATTGTCGCTGTAGGCTTTGGTATCACAGGTATTGCTCATATCGCCGCTGATTTTCTGGGGCCATTTTTTGAAGTGAACTATCCTTGGACTGCAGATTACAGTTTAACCTCTAAATTTTTCTGGCTAGTGGTGATAGTCACAACGATTGGTTTGGCGATGTCATTCAGTCCAGTGCGTCATTTAGAGGCGGCGGGGGCATCAAAAGTGGCTTCAGCCTTCCTTTACATCTTAGTTGCGACCATTGGTCTACATATGGATGTGAGTAAGGTGCTCGATACGCCATTGTACTTTTTAATTGGTATTGTGTGGATGATAGTTCACGCAAGCTTTATGTTATTGGTGGCTAAGCTGATTAAAGCCCCGTTATTTTATATGGCCGTAGGCAGCCAAGCGAATGTGGGTGGCGCTGCGTCAGCCCCTGTAGTTGCGGCGGCATTTCACCCCGCTTTAGCACCCGTGGGCGTACTGTTAGCCGTATTAGGTTATGCGTTAGGAACCTATATGGCATGGATTTGTGGTCAAATTTTACAGTTAGTTGCGGTATAACCGCCTTAGCTCCTATTCACCGCTGGGAAAGGTTCCAGCATTTTAGAGAGAAGTTGCGATGAGTAATAAAATCATAAACCTAGGTTCAATCGAGATTGCCAACGATAAACCTTTCGTGTTGTTTGGTGGCATGAACGTGCTTGAGTCTCGCGATCTCGCTATGTCGATTGCTGAAACCTATGCCGAAGTGACTCAAAAGCTGGGGATCCCTTATATATTTAAGGCGTCTTTTGATAAGGCGAATCGTTCTTCGATTAACTCTTACCGCGGTCCAGGTATGGAGGAAGGCTTAAAGATTTTTGAAGAGATTAAAAAGACCTTTAATTTACCTTTGATCACCGACGTGCATGAAGTGCATCAGTGTGCGCCAGTGGCAGAAGTAGTTGATATTATTCAGTTACCTGCATTTCTAGCACGCCAGACTGATTTAGTTGTCGCGATGGCAAAAACTGGCGCTATCATCAATGTGAAAAAGCCACAGTTTTTAGCACCACATGAAATGCGCCATATCATCACTAAGTTTAACGAAGCGGGTAATGACGAGATCATCCTGTGTGAACGTGGTTCAAGCTTTGGATATAACAACTTAGTCGTTGATATGTTGGGTATGGACGAGATGAAGCAATCTGGCTATCCGGTGATTTTCGATGCGACCCATGCGCTGCAACGCCCTGGTGGTCGTGCAGATTCAGCGGGTGGACGTCGCGCACAGGCGACCGAGTTAGCGCGCAGTGGTATGGCGCTGGGTTTAGCGGGTCTATTCATTGAGGCGCACCCTGATCCTGATAACGCTAAGTGTGATGGCCCATGTGCGCTGCCTTTGCATCAGTTAGAAAATTATCTGAAGCAAATGAAAGCGATCGACGATTTGGTTAAATCCTTCGAGCCAATCGATACCAGTAAGTAATCGCAAGCTAAGACTTAATGAATTAGTGACTTAATCCTAAAGCCTCGACTCGTTCGGGGCTTTTGTTTTTCAGTCGAGGAATGTGATTGGTATAGCCCCGTAGCTATCTGAAACATTAATGTTTTATGATGGGCTTTGCCTAACAATCTTGTTTTTATAGCCGACCAGATTCTTTACGGAATACCTTTATGTGGATCTTACTCACTTTGCTGGCGGCATTTATGCAGGCTTGGCGTAATGCGTTTCAAAGCCAGCTGAGTGAAGAAGTGAGTGTTGCGGGCGTGACCTTAGCGCGTTTTATTTGGGCTGGGCCGATTGCCGCCGTGTATTTGGCGAGCTTATATCTTTGGCAGGATGTCGGAATCCCCGATTTTAGCGACCGTTTTATCGGTTTTATTCTCGGAGCATCGGCGATGCAAATTCTCGCGACGGGCTTGATGGTGAAATTGTTCAAGCAACAGAACTTTGCCGTTGGTGCTGGGCTAGCCAAGAGTGAAGCTGTGGTCGCGGCGATCTTAGGCACAGTGTTTTTTGGGACGCATTTATCCCTTTTAGGTTGGTCGGGAGTGTTGTTGGGTGGTGTGGCAATTTTTCTCATGAGTGCCAAACAAGGCCTGCGAAGTCTGTCGCTCAATACGGTATTGATTGGTTTAGCCTGTGGTACTTCGTTTGCGCTGACATCGCTTTGGGTACGAGAAGCGAGTTTATGTTTGAATATTGGTTTCCCCCATAGCGCAGCTTGGGTGTTGCTATTTGTGATAGGCCTACAAACTTTGCTGTTAGTCAGTTATTTGTTGCTTAAGGATAAATTTACGCTGATAGCATTATGGCAACGACCTAAGTTGACTTTACTGACAAGCATCGCCAGTTGTTTAGGTTCTATCGGTTGGTTTAGTGCTATGTCGTTGCAGGCTGTGCCCTATGTTAAAACCTTAGGTCAAGTTGAAGTTTTCTTTATGATCTTGATTGCCACCTTTTGGCTGAAGGAAAAAGTAAAGATAAAAGATATGCTAGGGTTAGTCTTGATCGCTATTGCCGCCATTTTGGTGATGTGGGAATAGACTAAATTAATAGAAGGTATGCTGGTTTTTTAGACTAAAATAGAACTCGATTCAGTGTGTTTATATCAAGCAAACATTCGCTGAGATACAAATATACACACGTCTTACTCCATCGATTTTGATACTATTTTTAACCGAGCGCTGTGTGAGTTAAGGATATATGCGAAAAAAGTTAGCAAAATTAAATCTGCCATTATGGCAATGGCTGGCAGTCATATTGTTTCCAATTGGAATTGCTGCTGTTGCAAGTTATCTCTCTGCACAGTATTTTGTTGAAGATAAAGTCAAAGGTGTGGGGGCTATTTATGTAGATCACGTAGATACTTTGATCTCTCATGCCGATGAAATCAGCCATTATGCATTGGCATTGAAGGATTCTGAGTGTCAAGAGTTATACAACTATATGTTGTTCCAACCTTACTTTCGTTCGGCTTTAATATTTGACTCACAACGCGTTTATTGCTCATCTAAAACCGGTGATATTGATATTCCCCTGAGCATTGTTAGTGTTACCGAAAATCTTGAAATATCTAATCAGTTTATTATTGCGGGCACGCCTTTTATGCCTGAGGTGCCCGCGATAGTGTCATCTAAATGGGACCCTAAATCTAAACACGGCGCCGCTGTGATTATTGAAGGGAAATATTTAGTAGATTCCTTTGTACAGCCCGATGTGTTTCCCAGCGCAGTTATCAATGTCGCTTTATCCATCAATGGAAAAACGATTCCTGAATCACTCGGATTTATCAAAAATGAGGTAATGACTTTAGATTCTGATGAGCATCGTTTTTCGGTGTTACTAGAAATGTCACCTGCTTTTTTTAGGCATTTTTTTTGGATATTTTTTGCCATCTCACTACCCTTTAGCATTATTTTGATTACGGGTTCTATCTTGTTTGTGCTCTATTCACGGTTATCTCGTCACTCCCTTGCTGATGATATTCGTAGCGGGATAGAGAACGAAGAGTTCTTTTTGGTTTATCAACCTGTGATCTGTGCTGAGGACGGCAAGGCCAAAGGAGTCGAGGCATTAGTGCGTTGGCAGCACCCACAAATGGGCTTAGTACGGCCTGATTTGTTTATTCCTATCGCCGAAGAGAGCAAGCTGATTGTTCCATTGACCAATTATATCTTCGAAAAGGCATTAAAAGATTTTGCTAATATGAAGGTTGAATTGGGCTTTAGAGTCGCGTTCAACGTGGCGCCAGAGCATTTCACCCAAGATGATATCGAGTCGAAATTTATTCATCTGCGGGATTCTTTGGATCGTATTGGCGTTAAGCCTTTAATCGAAATCACCGAACGGCAATTATTAACGCCGGATATTTGCCAGCGCATTGAAAGCTTACGCCAGTTGGGGATTTTAGTGGCTATCGATGACTTTGGTACTGGGCAAACAACCTTATCTTTGTTACAAACCATGCCATTGGATTACTTGAAAATCGATAAATGCTTCATCGATACCATAGGGCAGGACTCCGTGACTTCCCACGTGCTCGATACCATTATTGAGCTCTCCCATAAGATGAATTATGTGGTGGTGGCTGAAGGGGTTGAAACGCAGGAGCAGGCAGATTATTTGACCAGTCGCCAAGTCCATTTTTTACAAGGTTATCTCTTTGCTAAGCCGATGAAGCTGGCGGATTTAAAGTTATGGTTAGTCGAACATTTCAAAAAGTAGCATCATGATGTAAGTCTGCCATAAGGGCGTCTTGGTGCCCTTATGGCTATTCAACTGTCTTAACTAAAGGTTCTGGCTCGAGGTTCTGATTAAAGGCTATAACCCGTTTCTTCGTGTTCCGATAAATCTAAGCCGTTAACTTCTTGTTCTGTGCTGACGCGAAGGCCGCCAAGTAGCTTACGGATGATCACAAACAGCAACCAAGTGACCACCGCAGTATAAGTAAATGTCGCCGCAACCCCGATAATCTGTACCCCAAGTTGGTCTATCATAGTGTTGTTCATAGTCGCAAAACCGTAGCCGCTAAATATGCCTAATTGGGTCGAGCTAAAGACTCCTGCCAAAAGGGTACCAAGAATACCGCCGACACCGTGCACGGGGAAAACGTCTAAGGAGTCATCGATTTTAAGTTTCTGTTTGATATAAACCGTTGAGTAAAAACACACGATTCCACCGAGTAAACCTATAACTAAGGCGCCTGCTGGGCCAACATAACCTGAGGCGGGAGTGATAGTGCCTAAGCCCGCTACCATGCCTGTGACTATGCCAAGGGCGCTGGGTTTACCAAACTTAATCCACTCAATTGCCGCCCATGTCATCGCGCCCATAGAAGCGGCGAGATGAGTAGCTAGAATCGCCATGGCTGCGGTGCCGTTAGCGCCTAGCGCACTGCCGCCGTTAAAACCGAACCAACCCACCCACAGCATGCCCGCACCTGTGACTGTCATCGTCAGGTTGTGCGGCATAATCGCCGAGTTTAAAAATCCTTTGCGTGGACCTAGCACTTTAGCGGCCACGAGCGCAGCAACCCCTGCGGTGATATGCACCACGGTTCCGCCCGCGAAATCATACAGTCCTAGCTGTGCTAACCAGCCACCGCCCCAAACCCAGTGGGTGATCGGCGCATAAACCAGTAATAACCAAGCACCTGAAAAGATAAGCACAGCTGAAAACTTCATTCGCTCGGCAAAACCACCGATGATTAAAGCTGGCGTTATGATGGCAAAGGTCATTTGAAATAGAATAAACAGCGGCTCGGGAATATCCCCGCTAAGACTATCGCGACCAATACCTGGCAGTAGTGCTTTGTCTAAGCCACCGATGAAACTGTTACCTGTGTCGAATGCGAGTGAATAACCTAGCCCGAACCATAAAACTGACACTAGGGCGGCAATAGAGAAGCATTGCATCAATATTGAAAGCACGTTTTTACTGCGAACTAAACCGCCGTAAAATAAGGCTAATCCTGGCAGGGTCATCAACAACACTAATGCGGATGAGCTTAAGATCCACGCTGTATTTGCAGCACTAAATTGACCATCATCGGCGACGGCATTCGTCGCCAATACACTGAATAATATCAATAGGTATTTAATACTGAGTCTGAAGCTCACTAGCATCATAGGGCATCAACTCCTTCTTCCGAAGTGCGAATGCGCACCACTTGTTCTAACGAAGTCACAAAGATTTTGCCATCACCCACTTTGCCCGTATGGGCTGCAGCAATAATGGCATCAATAACGGCATCTTCTTGATCGGAATGAATGGCAACTTCGAGTTTAATCTTAGGTAAAAAGTCCACTGCATATTCAGCACCACGATACAATTCCGTATGGCCCTTTTGGCGGCCAAAACCGCGTACTTCAGTGACTGTCATGCCATGGACGCTGAGCTGAGTTAAGGCTTCACGTACATCGTCTAATTTGAACGGTTTAATGATTGCGGTGACCAGTTTCAATTTTCTCTCCAACAAGCTGCGGACTCAATTTATTGGAATAAAGCAGGAATTAGGCCATATAGACAAAGCATTTATTATCATTGCGTTAACATTAAAATGCACCGAAATAGTTTAAAATTTTGATGCAAAACGGTGCAATGCAAAGTTAATCTGCCCTGATTTGGTGCGTATTTTGGTGCAAGGTAAATTTGCTTGACTAGCATGAGTGCAGCAAAAGTCGAGTGAGTATGGCGCTAGGGTAATTCGCGTTTTAATGCGGTAAATAAAAAGTGGGGATTTAGCAAAAAATTAAAAATTATATCAATTAAACATAATGTTATATTAGTTTTGTTATGTGAGTTTTCTTGCTTAAGCTTCTAGCTGTTTGACGCGCGCCCAGAGGTCAGCATTAACTGGTGCACTTAAACCGTGCGCTTGTGCACGCTCACAGATATAACCATTAATTTGGTCTATTTCAGTTCGTCTTTGGTGTGCAATATCTTGGTGCATCGATGAGAAATTCCCCGCAGTGAGGCGGATCACCTGATAGACCCTGTCGTGTAACAATTGTTTATCGAGATGCACGCCCTCGAGTGTGGCAACCGTGACTAACTCGTCGAGAATGCCTTTAATCATGTCACTAAAATCTGGCTCGGCGAGTGTGCCATTAGGACATTGATATAGTGCTGTAAGCGGATTAATCGCTGCATTAACGGCGAGTTTCTGCCATAGACAAGGCACAATGGCATCCACCCATTCACTGTTGGGGATAGCCGTCAGTAAAGCATTGCGATAATGCTCAGTGAGCTCTGTACCTGCAAAATGCCCAAATTGAGTTAGCCCTTGTCCCGTTTGCCTAATTTGCCAACTGGCTTGACGTAACACCCCTTGGGAAGTTGTCCCTAGGCTTAGCCCTCTGCCATCAGCTTGCGCATCAATTAGCGGCGCTAGGGCTAAATGAGGTCCCATGCCATTGTGTAATAACAAAATATGGCATTGTCTGGGCAGTTGGTTAAGTAAGGGTAAAAGTGCATCGAGCACTTGATAGGCTTTGACGCAGACAATCACGAGGCGGATATTATCGAGCGCATTGGCCGTCAAGATAGGCACAGAATACTGGAGTGCGTGTGTTTTCTGTTGATTATCATTGGCCAGCGCTAATGGAGTGACGCTAAGTGTCTGCTGTATAGATGCAATTGAATCGCGGCCGATAAGACCAACACTCATGCCCGCTGTAGTCAGTTGGTGGCAAATAAGCTGCCCAACGGCACCAGCACCTAAAATCGCAATATCCACCACGCGATTTATGTTCACAGCATGAGTCATATGTGTAGCCTTAAGGTATCGGTCATCAGTACCAGCTTGAAGCGCCTGAGTTAATCTTCTCGCAATTGCGCTGCGCGGAAGTATTTGCCATAGGCCCAATTGCAAAAGTAAAACAGTGCAATACCCGAAAAGTCGGCAATAACATCACCCACAGAAGCGCTACGGTAGGGCAAACGTGATTGCACTAACTCAATTAAAATGGCGTAGCTTGCCAGTGTGAGAGATAACCAATACCACTTAGGTTTGAAAGCAAGATAGGTGAGATAGGAGAGGCAAAAAAAGCTCCCAAGATGGCCTACCTTGTCGATATTCGGAATACTTTGCGAATAGGTTGGTCTGGAAAATACCAGATAACTGATCACGACAAAGGCTACGGCTAAAGCCAGCTTAAATAGGGTATTTTTAGTTATCACAAATATGTTTGTATTAGCTTAGAGTGGGGCAATGATAGGAAAATGTGTGGCTAAAGTCACCCATGATTACGCTTTTATTCTAGGCTTTACCTTCAACTTAGGCCTGTGTGTGGGTAAACTAGCTGCATATTAATTTGATATGGGACATAAAAACTATGCCTTCAATGGATATTGTGTCAGAAGTGAATGAAGTTGAACTGCGTAATGCGGTTGATAATACTAAGCGTGAGCTGGCGACACGTTTCGATTTTCGCGGTAAAACGGCTGACGTGGAATATAAGGACCATGTGGTCACGTTAACCGCTGAAGATGACTTCCAATGCCAACAATTAGTGGACATTTTACGTATGCAACTGAGCAAACGTAATGTGGATCCGTCTTCGATGGAAGTCGATGAGAAAGCTATCCACAGCGGTAAAACCTTCTCCCTAAAAGTGAAGTTTAAAGAAGGTATAGAAACCTTAATTGCTAAAAAACTGGTCAAGCTAATTAAAGACAGCAAACTTAAAGTGCAAGCGTCTATTCAGGGCGAGAAAGTACGAGTTACAGGTAAAAAACGTGACGATTTACAAGCTGTCATGGCGTTGGCACGTGAGTCTGAGTTAGGCCAGCCTTTCCAATTTGATAACTTTAAAGATTAATCGAGCAGAATTGGTTTAACGTGATGCAGTATCGCGTTTGCCATTTCGTCTTTAAATGTAAAAGCCCTCACACTAAGGTGTGAGGGCTTTTTTATATTGATGACATAAGTGCTATGAGACCTTAATCCGATTTTGCTGGTGCACTTTTTGACGAATCATCCATTAGTGATGTTCTGGGGTGCGGCGCATACTTGTTGACTAAGATAACCAAAAACAACACAGGAAAACCAATCACACTGGCGGCGACAAAGAAGTTCACATAGCCAAATGCGTCGACATAAGCCCCCGAGAAGCCCGCGATAAATTTAGGGAAAAGCAACATAATCGAAGACAGTAAGGCATATTGCGTTGCACTGTAGCCGTTGCTGGTGAGACTCGATAGATAGGCAATAAATGCCGCCGTGGCTATCCCAGCGCTGAAGTTATCCACGGAAATAGCAAAGGTTAAAAAGGGCACGTTGTAGCCAATCACTGCCTGCCACGCAAATAGCAGATTGGTTACGGCAACCAGTAAGGCACCGAGGAAAAGGATTTTCATAGTTCCGAAGCGGGCTAACAAAACACCGCCGAAGGCTGCGCCGACTAAGGTCATGATCAGGCCATAGATTTTACTCAAATAGGCAATTTCTTCCTTAGTGAATCCCATGTCCACATAAAAGACGTTCGCCATAATCCCCATCACAATATCCGAGATCCGGTAGCAAGAAATCAGTAATAAGATGAGGATAGCGCTGCGGCCATAGCGTTTGAAAAAGTCGATAAAGGGTAAAATACTGGCCGTATATACCCAAGATATGCCCGCTGCGATAATTCTTGGATAACGGGCACTTAAGCGTTGTTTTAGCGCTAATTCAGTGGCATCGGCGGCGCGGGTATCGACTTCGGGTTCGCGGCTAAAAAGTGTGGTCAGAATCCCAACAGACATCAATCCTGCCATAATCAGGTAAGAAGTTTGCCATGCCACTAAGTTGTATGCCGTGTTACCGGGTTCAACCCAAGCCGCTATGGTGAGTGCGCCTGCGGTGGCGATAATCATGGCGCTGCGATAACCCACTTGATAGGCCGCTGCTAGTGCGGCTTGCATCTTTTCTGGGGCTGATTCAATCCGAAAGGCATCAATAACAATATCTTGAGTGGCTGAGGCAAAGGCGACCATTAATGCGAACAGTGCCAAGCGCTCGAGATCTTTGAGAGGGTCACTAAAAGACATGCCTAAGATGGCACCAACCAATAACAACTGAGCGAACAGCATCCAGCTACGGCGGCGGCCTAGAAATCGAGTTAGCAGTGGCAGTGAAAGTCGATCGACTAAGGGTGACCAAGCCCATTTAAACGCATAGGCTAAGGCTATCCAGCTGAAATAACCGATTGAAGTGCGATCAACACCAGCTTCACGCAACCAAAAGGATAACGTTGAAAATACCAGCATTAATGGTAGACCAGCAGAAAAACCCAGTAATAACAGGATCAAAACCCGCTTGTGATAATAGACACTGAGGGCATCGAGTGTACGTTGAATAAAACCTTTTGCGGACATAGGCATGAGTCTAAGTGTTTAATCCGCTTAGCTTACGGGTAAGGTGCCATAGGGTTCAAGGGCTAATGGTATTCCTTTTACTTTGGAGTCCCGTTTAGCACTATAAGATGGTTGAATATGGCTCGAGAGTTAACTGCTTGTAGCTAAAAGTTTACCGCTTATCTTTATCGCTAGCATAGATCTTGATAGTAAGGAGAGCGTAATAATGTACACACGAGGAATTGGTTTACGAAATAAAAAAGGCCCTATTACAGGGCCATTTTTTATCGATAGGAATGCTGAACTTAAGGTCTTATCCCGATGCATCCCTGCGGCACTCGGCCGCCTAAACTCAGGTAGTCACAGCAATCATTTATTTGCTTACGCAGATATTGATTACCGCGGATCACACAGTCAGGCCACCTGTTAAAGCTGTGGAGCAAGTGCCAAAACACTTTTTCAGTTTCCGTTTGCGCTTCGCCAGTCGAATTCAGTTGCTGCCATTCTTCTAACGTGTCCCATAAGTAAAGTTGCACTTCATGGAAGTCGAGTTCTTCACTCAAAAACGCTTTTCCATAGAAGGCGAGTTGGGGCGCTTTATTATCGATGAACTCAGTTGCCGTCATCGTTTGCCTCCTTTCTGTTTACTATCACAGTATAGATGCAAAATTAGCGCTTTTGCTCGAAATTATATTTTGATTACTGTTTTGGTAATAATTTGGCTTTTTTCAATATGATAGGGGTAACAGGAACATCGGGCCAATTGAGCTTAGTGTTAGTTCCTGTCTCAACGACAGCCATAGCTTCGAGGACAGTTTTACCTTCAATCACTTCACCAAATACGGCATAACCCCAACGACGTTTAGAGGGATCGAGCTTAGTGTTGTCGGCTACGTTAAAGTAGAACTGACGAGTGGCTGAGTGCGGCTCGTTTTCACGTGCCATGGCGATCGTGCCCATGCTATTTGTTAGGCCATTTCCTGATTCGTTGACTATCGGCTTACCCTCGGGGAGCTCTTCATACTTGGGGGTGAGTCCGCCGCCTTGCACCACAAAGTCACTGATCACGCGGTGAAATATTGTGTTGTCGTATTCGCCTTTAACGACATGAGTTAAAAAGTTATCGACAGTGATTGGTGCACGAGTTCTATCTAGCTCGACCACGATTTTGCCTAAGCTAGTATCAAATTCGACTCTGGGATACAAGGTATCGGCCTGAATGTCGAGTGCGAGGCTATGATGACTCATAAAGATGAGTAAGAGGGCTGATATCCAACGGAGCATATTGATTTCCTTATAATAAACTGACGCTGTTATTTTTGTAGAAACTGATTAAGCTCAGGATCGTTTAGAATCTCGCCGGTAAGTTGGCCGAGCAATTTGTTCATATCCAGTTCTAAGGTTGCAAAATCGGGCGTTAAAGGACCTTTTAAAGTGCCTTTGGCTTTATAGCGTTTAACCAGCTCTTGGGTGGAGTTTTTGGCTTGAACTGCGATTAACACACTGTGTTTTGCCTCATAGCCAAAGGTCTTTTTAGTGATATCCATTTGCAATTCTTCTAATTGAATTTGCACTGAATTACTTGCGCTTGGGTCGATTTGGTAGCCCGCTTGAGCAAAACCTGCGCGGAATACTTCATCGAGTAACAGTTTAGGCGGTTCGCTCGGGCCAACTAAACGTGTTTTTGTCCCTTCTTCAATAAAACGAGCAACATAATCGACTGTGCGTGTATCTACCGTTTCAAGAGCGATAGGTACAAGTTGCGCCGTTTGTTGGCTGATATTGGGCACTTGAGGGCTGAAAGCCATATGAGTCGGATTTTGGCTGGCACAGCCCGCGAACAGCAGGGGGAAAGTCAAGGTCAGTAATAGCCGTTTCATGGGATCTCTCGTACAAGTAAAAGTGGCTACAGCATACCAGAAATCACTTTTGATGCCACAGAACACCGTGATTCAGTTGAGGTACAGCTTTTATTGCTAATATCTTGTGCTCATTATTCACATCCGTGTTTTCTGTGCATTCACATCATTTATTCGCATAGTTACAAGGCATGGAAGGCAGGTTAAATATGGAAAAAATATCATTCACTTCGTTATTTGTTGGCCTGATGCTGGCGTCAGGCCTGATGAGCTCCAATGCGCTCGCGGGCGATTCTGCCCATATACTGGGTGGTAGTTTAGGTTACGGTACCCAAGAATTTGAAACTAAGAACGGTAAATATGATGCGGGTGACACCTTAACCAGCGACTTATATTACCGCTATATGCTCAACGAGCATTTTGGGTTTGAGGCGGGTTATTTAGCGGGTTCAGGTGGGGTGGCGAGTGCGCTTGTTAGCGTCATCAGTGAGATAAAAGATTTACGTTACCAAGGTGTTAGAACCGCGGCTTACGGTGAGTATGCTTTGTCTCGTGGTAACAGCTTGTATGCCAAATTAGGCGCTGCTTACACTCAAGTCAGCTATGAGATAGATAAACAAGATATGGACTCGGATGATGTCGGTTTTTATGGCGCTGCAGGCTGGCAATATCGATTTAAGTCAGGATTCGGTTTGAATTTGGAATACCAATATATCCCGATGAAAGAGCTTGAATTACAGGGGATCAACTTTGGTATTAGCTACCGATTCTAATCTTTCCTTATCCAACGATTAAAGCGCCTTTAGGCGCTTTAATCGTTTTACAAACAAGGAATTTAAAACATTAAACCGAATACTGACTGGCAACAAAATGACAACATTTTGTCCTTGCACTCTTTTAATGCAATGGGGGACAGGTTAGAGTAAAAATTCGATGTTTAGAATGAGAGAGCATAGATGCTCCCGCGTCTTTTTTGTAAGGCTTAGTCATGTTAACGATAGCAACGCAAATCGCCCCAGATAACCTGATCAATCCGAAGGGGTTACCCCATTTTGGTCATTTCGATGGCATAGTCAAAACCTTAGGTTTAGCGGACTTTGCCTATTTCGATACCATGGATAAACCTGCTTCAGCGTGGGCTAAGCATTTCGATTATAAACAATTTCAGTTTGTCTCTTTGGTCACGCCGCGTTATGTCCTAGGCATCGCGCTTGCCGATATTGCCTACGTCGGCAGTGCTTTTTGTTATTTATACGATATAAAAACCAACACACTCACCCAGCTTGATTGGTTAAAACCTTTGAGGTTTGGCTATCAAATTACGCCATCGCCAGCCGAGGGCCGAAGTAGTATTGGCCGTAAAGGGGCGCAGTTAAGCTTTGAGATTGTAGAGGGCGGTTGGCGGTTAATCATTGATACTAAGAACATTCAAGCCGATGTTACTTTACACTCAGCCCCCTTAAGTTTGCCTATGGCCATGTGTAGTCCTACTGGATACAACGGCTGGACTTACACACAAAAGCATAATGGTTTGACCGTTAAAGGTAGTTTGACTGTGGGTCATGAGCCGCAGCCGCTGAATCAAGCTTTAGCAGGCTATGATTTTTCAGCGGGTTACATGCGCCGTGATACCAGTTGGCGCTGGGCGTCAATTAACGCGCGGATCCATGAGGGCATTATGGGGCTTAATTTAGCGGCGGGTGTTAATGAAACTGGGGCTACTGAAAATGTCTTTTGGATTAATGGCGAGCGTCATTTACTCGGGCCAGTGCAATTTGAGTTTGATCGCCATGCCACGCTCGGCGCCGAGGTTTGGCGAGTCTACAGTCAAAATGGCCAAGTGGATTTGCAGTTTGCGGCGCGCAATTGTCGCAGTGAAAAGCGTAATTTGCTCTTGCTTAAGAGTAATTTCCGCCAATTCATCGGTCATTTCAGTGGCACTATTACCGATAATCAAGGACACAGTTACCAGATAAATAATGTTCTGGGGCTCGCCGAAGATCACTATACCCGCTGGTAGCTAACGGCGACTAACGGATCGCAGCTGCCTGCGTTGTGGCGTTGAATGCGGTTTATAGAATGCAGTTAGAGTTTTTATAAAAGTAACAATAAAAATAACCATAAAATAAAAATAGAACAGGATGATCTTATATGGATATCGCCTCGCTGATCCAGCACCCAGAATTGTTACTGCTGGTGCTTGCACCTTTGTTTTTCGTGTGTATTTTGCTGGAATGGTACTTTGGCGATAAAAGACAAAAGCTACCGTTAAGTGCACGTTATCGCGGCCAAGAAGTGCTGTGTAATTTCAGCCTCGCGGCCATGCACCAAGGTGCCGATCTGCTCACTGGTTTGCTGATCGCTAAGCTGTATTTGGCGATTTTTGGTTGGAAGTTATTCGATATTGAAATGGGCCCATTGAGCTTTATTGCCTTGATGGTTGCGCAGGACTTTTGTTATTACTGGTTCCACAGGGCGAGCCATAGAGTCCGCTGGATGTGGGCGGCTCACGTGGTGCACCATAGCTCTGAGAATATGAATTTTAGCACTGCGTTTCGTCAGAGTTTAATGTATCCCTTTGCAGGCATGTGGGTATTTTGGTTACCGCTGGTGGTCATAGGTTTCGATCCAAACTGGGTGGTGTTTGTGGTATTACTCAATCTGGGATTGCAATTTTTTGTGCATACCCAAGCGATTAAATCACTCGGACCGCTGGAATGGGTTTTCAATACACCGTCACATCACAGGGTGCACCACGGTCGTAATCCCCAATATATAGATAAGAACTATGCGGGCGTGCTGATTATTTGGGACAAGCTGTTTGGTACCTTTGAGCCCGAAGTGGAGACTGTGATTTACGGCATCACTAAGCCAGTGAATAGTTTTAATCCCTTTAAAGTGACTTTTAGTGAATGGCGAGACATGTTTGCAGAGGTCACAGCGACAGGTTTGAGTGTTAAACAACGACTACGTATCTTGTTTGCTCCGCCTTCCAGCAGTTTAAAAAGCGAGGAATAACAATCCACTGCATTTTCCAAGTTAAATAGCGCAAATGGCTAATAGTGTCTTGAATTTAGCCTTGCTAGCCTATATTCCGTTTTTTGCCACTGTTTTGGTGTAAAAATGTACAATCCCATACTTTGGTGGTACTTTTTGGGGTAAGGAATTTAACTCGGGAGGACTTATCATGATGGATGAACCTCGATTATCCGCGGAGGAGCTTGCTTGTTTTAGCGAACTTTTTTCGCCGACTCGTGTGGGCACAACCTTGACTAACGATCCCCTAGTCAATCACGTGCTCACAGTCACAACTGAAGTGCCGCAAGTTATCGCCTCGATTCTCGGTAAGGCAAAACTCACTCTATTGGCCGAAGTCGGGCCCTATAAACTCTGGTTTCCACTACTGATGAAAGTGGATGACTTTGGACAGTTTCAACCCACTTTAGGTGTGCCTGAAGTGCTAGATGCCTCGGGAGTGGAGCGCAGTTGGCGGTTAACTCAAGCCGATGATGTGTGGATATTCGACCACGATCAAGGTGAGCAATGGTCTGTTGCCTCGCTATCTAGTTCTGGCATGGCCATCCGTGCTAAATCACAGCAGCAATTTAAGCAATTGTTAGGCAGTAAAGATCTGCAATTACAATTGCCCAATGGCGAGACTATGCGCGTCGATATCGAGCCTATTCGTAGCGAGAAAGGTCTGGCCTTCGTTAAGTTTCAGGCCGAAACCGAAGAGCGTGAAGCGTTACGTCAATTCTTATTTAGTCGCCACCGTAGCCAGCACGCTCAGCTCTACCGTGACTTACGTTAGTACCTGCATTGCGACAGTTTTCGGCCTTGTGTTAGTTGACCTGTTATCTAAAAATCTCAGTTCTGCAGCTCAAATGTGAAATCTACTGATTTTGAAACTGTCATTTGTGATTGCTGTGCTTTTCACCGATTGTTACCTGCCAATCTGTCGCCCGATGGATTAGAATGGCGGTGAATTCAACACATCAGAGCGAGCGGTATGCACGTACATATTTTAGGAATTTGTGGAACCTTCATGGGTGGTCTAGCGTTATTGGCTAGGGCCAAAGGGCACAGAGTGACGGGCTCGGATGCCAATGTCTATCCTCCAATGAGCACGCAACTAGAGGACCAAGGCATTGAGCTTATTCAAGGTTTTGATCCTAGCCAGCTGGGTGAAGCAGGGCACTATCCTGACTTAGTTGTCATTGGTAATGCCATGAGCCGGGGTAATCCTTGCGTGGAAGCCGTGTTGAACATTGGCATCCCTTATACCTCTGGCCCGCAGTTTTTAGCCGATCATATTTTGCCTGAGCGTTGGGTGCTGGCAGTGTCTGGCACTCACGGTAAAACCTCGACATCTAGCATGTTAGCCTGGATTTTAGATGATTGCGGTTATGAGCCTGGGTTCTTAATCGGTGGCGTACCGCAAAACTTTGGTGTGTCGGCACGTTTAGGCAAGACCGCTTTCTTTGTCGTTGAGGCCGACGAATACGACAGTGCCTTCTTCGATAAACGTTCGAAATTCGTGCATTATCATCCGCGTACCTTAGTGATCAACAATCTTGAGTTCGATCATGCCGATATTTTTACCGATCTGGCTGCGATTCAAAAACAGTTTAACCACTTAGTTCGCACCGTTCCTGGTGAAGGCAAGATCATTTGGCCCGCCGATTCCCATGCCGTTAAGCAAACGATTGATATGGGTTGTTGGAGTGAGCAAGAAACCTATCATTTAGCCGAATCGACCAGCGGTTGGTATGGCAAAGCGTTAAGTGATGATTGCCATCGCTTTGAAGTATTTTTTGATGGCGAGTCCCAAGGTATTCTCGAATGGGATTTGATTGGTCAACACAATATTGAAAATGCCATGATGGCCATTGCTGCCGCACGTCACGTGGGCGTTAAGCCGAGTGCTGCAATTGAAGCTTTAGCTAAGTTTATGCCACCTAAGCGTCGACTCGAATTACTCGGAACCGTTAATGGTGTGAGCGTATACGACGACTTTGCACACCATCCAACGGCGATTGCGACCACGTTAAAAGGTATGCGGGCTAAGGTTGGGCAGAGCAAAATTACTGTGGTACTTGAGCCGCGTTCAAATACCATGAAGAGTGGTGTCCATAAAGACACTTTAGCTTTTTCTATGATGCAAGCCGACGAAGCCTTTTTATATCAAGCCGATACCATCGACTGGAATATGAAAGAAGCTATGGAAGCGGCGGTGATCCCTGTGACTGTGTTACATCAAATTGATGATGTGGTCTCCAAAGTCGCAGCAACCGCCAAAGTAGGCGACACCATAGTGGTGATGAGTAACGGTGGTTTTGGTGGGTTACATAAGAAGCTGCTGGCCGCATTAGAACAGGCTTCAACTGTAGAGCAGGTTAGCTAACATGGCCTACGCAAAGTCGACTAAGGCGATTAGCTTAGCTTGGACGGGCGCCTCTGGTGCTCCCTATGGGCTTAAGTTACTCGAGTGTCTGTTGGTATCGGGATATCAAGTGTTTTTGATGATCTCCAGTGCAGCTCGAGTGGTATTGGCGACGGAACACGGCATACAGTTAAGCGCCAACAGTGACAAAGCCCATGCCCAGCTGTTGGCTTTGCTGCACGAAAAAGGCGTGATTATTGCTGGCGAGTTAGTGGTATTAGGCAAAGATGAGTGGTTTTCACCGCCTGCATCGGGTAGCGCAGCACCTAAACAAATGGTGATTTGTCCTTGCTCAACGGGGACGTTAGCGGCAGTTGCTACCGGAATGAGTAATAATTTACTCGAACGCGCCGCCGATGTGGTGATTAAAGAGCGCGGCCAACTTATCCTAGTACCGAGGGAAACTCCTTTTAGTGCCATACACTTAGAGCATATGTTAAGCCTTTCTCGCCTCGGCGCGACCATTATGCCCGCTGCACCCGGTTTTTATCACAATCCCAAATCGGTAGAAGATCTGGTAGACTTCATGGTCGCTCGAATTCTCGATCATTTGGGCGTTGACCATGCATTAACGAGTCGCTGGGGTTATGACAAACAGTCTAACCGCGACCTCGACAATTGAGACTTATATGAAACACACCACCGAAGTGATGATCTCTGCTGAAGAGATAAGCCAGAAATTGGATCAAATGGCCGAGCTAATCAATGCCCATTATGCCCACAGTGAACGTCTGCTGATGGTAGGCTTGTTAAAAGGCTCAGTGGTCTTTATGGCTGACCTATGTCGCCGCATTAAAGGTCATGTTGAAATCGATTTTATGTCGGTTTCCAGTTATGGCAATACTATGACCAGCTCACGGGATGTGAAAGTGCTGAAAGATGTGCAATCAGATATCGCCGGTCGCGATGTATTGATTGTGGAAGACTTGATTGACTCAGGTAACACCTTAAGCAAAGTGCGCGAGATGTTGTTACTGCGGGAGCCTAAGAGCCTTGCACTGTGCACCCTGCTGGATAAACCTGAACGTCGTGAAGTGGATGTGAAGGTCGATTTTATCGGTTTTACTATCCCTGATGAGTTTATCGTAGGTTATGGTATTGATTATGCCGAGCAGTATCGCAATCTACCTTATATCGCCAAAGTCGTACCACTCGATTAAGTGTCCGATACAGTTTAAAACTCCCGCAACAGGCGGGAGTTTTGCTTTTTGCTGCAATATAAAAAGCATTAATGATTGAATCATTAAATTTTTTCTTTTCAATCAATTAGCTAATTTTTTGCTTTAGTTCTGCAACCCATCATTGTAATTGTGTTTTTTAGCACCATCTTATTACTTTCTAATGTGTAAGGATCGGTACAAATATGGCGAATATTACCCATGCTCTGGTACTCGAAGGGCTTAAAAAAACCTATAAAGGCGGCGTAGAAGCGGTCAAAGGCATCAGCCTTACCGTCAATCAAGGGGATTTCTTTGCCTTGCTCGGCCCCAATGGTGCGGGTAAATCCACCACGATTGGTATTATTAGCTCCTTAGTGCAGAAGAGTTCTGGTACGGTCAAAGTCTTTGATTATGATATCGATAAGCAGCTAGAACACGCCAAGCTCTGCATTGGTTTAGTGCCACAAGAGTTTAACTTCAACCAGTTTGAAACCGTGCTGCAAATTGTGGTGAATCAAGCGGGTTACTATGGTGTGCCAAAACCTATCGCCCTTGAGCGTGCCAAAAAATACTTAAGCCAACTGGATCTGTGGGAAAAGCGCAATAGCCCTTCGCGGGAATTATCCGGCGGGATGAAGCGACGGTTAATGATTGCGCGCGCTCTGATGCACGAACCTAAATTATTGATTTTAGATGAACCTACCGCAGGTGTGGATATTGAACTGCGCCGCTCTATGTGGGAGTTTCTTAAACAAATAAACCAGCAGGGCGTGACGATCATCCTGACCACTCATTACCTTGAAGAAGCGGAAATGCTTTGCCGTAATATCGGCATTATCGATAAAGGTATTTTAGTGGAATGCACTAGCATGAAGGCGCTACTGAGTAAGCTGAATATGGAGACTTTTATTCTCGATCTTCGTCGCGATACTGGAACGGCCCCCGTGCTCGATGGCATGGCTTGTCGCTTAACCGACTCTCATACCTTAGAGGTGGATGTAGCGAAAGAGCATAATCTTAACGATGTCTTTAGCCAATTGAGCGCAGCCAATATTGAAGTGCTATCGATGCGTAACAAGTCTAATCGGTTAGAAGAACTCTTCGTCGAACTCGTGAAGAAAACTCAGGGAGCCTCAGCATGAATCAGCTCTACTTTATTGCCTTTAAAAGTATTTTAAGTAAAGAGATTAATCGTTTTACGCGAATTTGGATCCAGACCTTAGTCCCGCCAGCGATTACCATGACCTTGTATTTTTTGATTTTTGGTAACTTAGTCGGCAGCCGGATTGGAGAAATGGGCGGCGTATCTTATATGGAGTTTATCGCCCCTGGTTTGATCATGATGTCGGTGATCACTAACTCTTACTCGAATGTCGCTAGCTCATTTTACAGTGCCAAGTTTCAACGTAATTTAGAAGAGTTGATGGTGGCACCTGTGCCCCATTATGTGCTGATTGCTGGCTACGTAGGTGGCGGCGTGGCGCGCGGTTTGTGTGTCGGCCTAATAGTGACGTTAGTGGCCATGTTCTTTGTCGACATTAGCTTACATCATGCAGGTTTAGTGGTGATGACAGTGTTTTTAACTTCAGTGTTATTTTCATTGGGTGGCTTAATTAACGCTGTTTTTGCTAAAAGCTTCGACGACATTAGTATCATCCCCACCTTTGTGCTTACCCCATTAACTTACCTTGGCGGCGTATTTTACTCCCTGTCACTCTTGCCCCCATTTTGGCAAGGCGTGTCGGCACTTAACCCTGTGGTCTATATGATCAACGTGTTCCGCTACGGCTTTTTAGGCTTTGCCGATATCAGCGTGCCATTATCCATCGCCATTATGATCGGTTTCTGTGTCGCCCTGTGGACCTTAGCGTATTACTTAGTCTCGCGCGGAATCGGCCTGCGTTCGTAAACATATTTATTGAGAGCATATTAAAAAAGGGAGCCATTAAGGCTCCCTTTTTACTGTTTAACTTCTCGTTACTTCATACGACGACGCATTGCCGCTAGAGGTAACAACAAGGCGGTTAGCCAACCTAGAGCACCGCCACCTGAACTATCAGGTTTACTTTTAACTGTTAGTACTAGTTCTCCTGGATTACTTTGGAGCTTTCCGTCATTCGCTATTACGGTAAACGTGTAAGTTCCTGCTTCAGATGGAGTAACAGTTATGTTTTCGTTTGTTGGAGTAAATTCTAAGGTCTTTCCTCCTGTTTGAGCCCAAACATAACTTAAAACATCTCCATCAACGTCTAACGGATTGGGTTTTAGTGTGATTGCATTTCCTGCAACACCGCTTTGAGGCTGTGGTGCAACAACTGGAGCATCATTCACATTTTTTACGTCGATCGTTACGGTGGTAGCTTCGCCAGTATTGCCATCTTCGTCTGCAGATGTATAGCTAAGCATATCTGAACCGAAATAATCTTTCGCTGGAGTGTAATCAATTCCACCAGCGGAATTGATTGAAGCAGTGCCGTGTGAAGGTGCTTGTACAATAGCTAAGCTGCCTAATGCACCTTTTGGCATGATATCAATAATGCGTTGGGCGTTTGCCGTAATGCCATCACCTGTAATTGATACTCGAGCAACTTTCATATCTGGTTTGGTATCATTTTGTAAGACATCAATTGAGACTAAAGCTTCTTCGTTGGTTTCAATTACATCGGCTTGTCCAACATTGAGAGTTGTTGCTTTAACATCATAGTTAATAGTGACATTTCCTGCTGTTGTATTTTTTAAGGTTAGTGCATCACCAGTTGCAATGCTGCCACCTGTACCATTAAAGTTATAAGTCGTCCCAATAGTACCGCCTACGTTCTCTGCACCAATAGTGACGTTTGCAGGTATATTTGGAATATTGATATAGTTAAAGACAACCTCTTCAGTATCACCTGTCCTAATCCAAATACTAAATGTATAAGCGTTACCTGATGTATCGCCATAGAGTTTGCCCTTATTCCACTCTAAAGCTAACCATTTCACCCCAGCGCCATCAGTGAATACACCAACGGCTAAATCACCACCACCAGTATCGCCGACAGACTTATCTGATAAGTCGAAATCAGACCAGAATGGAGCAAGGATATTATTTGGGTTACTACCATCTGGTAATTGTTTATTTGCAAAAGTACCACTTGCACTTCCGCCGCCAACAATCGCTAACCCATTGTCTGAGATTGTTATTTTGCTGTAGCTCACACCGTTGTATTTAAAGCTTGGAACTGTAAAAGTAAAGGCTTGTTCATCACAGCCTTCAGGGCAAGTAACGGGGACAACACCTAAGCCAACGATACTTGGAAATCTTTGAGCACCTTTGGTTGTTGCCATTTTAGGTAAATCTAGTTGGCCTACCCATGTGACAACCCCTAAATCTTCATTTACCTGCAATCCATTTTGTGTTGCACCTGCTAAAGTGACTTTTACATCATCTTTTGAGGTTAGTTTAGTACCTTTAGGCGCTTGCGCTGTTACTGTGACTGTATTTGCAAATACATTATTGTTCACAGTTGCAACCAATGGGATCACATCACTCGCAGTAATATCTGTTTTGGTTGTTAGTGTAGAAATTAAGGATGCATTACTTGATTCTTTAGCTAAAACAGCTAGAGGTAAATGAGCATTTTGTAACCCTTCCGTGCTGTTGATTAATATGTTTCCGAAGATCCACTCGCCATATTCAGCGAAAGTTGAGTCAACGGTTACAGTAAACGTGGCAGAGGCTCCTGCGGCAAGTTCTAAGGTAGAGGGGGATACTGTGATGCCTGTGCTATCTGATGAAGTTGATAAGCTCCAAGATGTCGTTGCATCGCTTTTGTTATAGACAGTACGAGTGAAGGTGCATGGACCAACGCAAGAGTCTGAAGCAATTGAAGGTTTGTCAAAGGTTAATACTGCCTTGGCTGCAGCATCTAAATCCATGCGACCTGCACCCATGTCAAATGGAGTTGCTGGGGTTGTTGCATCATCATCGAGAATGTCTTCATATTTAGCCGTAGAAGTGAGAGCCGTTTTTATATCATTTGCGCTCCACTCTGGGTGCAGTTGGCTCATAAGAGCTGCCGCACCTGCAACATGAGGGCTTGCCATACTGGTGCCAGAGATCATATTGAAGTCTTCACCACCATCATCAGGAGAAAAGGCTGATAGAATGTTGGTACCAGGTGCTGCTATATCCGGTTTAAGAATATTTTGGTTGCCATTAGGACCGCGTGAACTGGTGCTATTTAGGTTATCAGCAAGTTCAGAAACCATGATACGTTTAGTTTTAGCAATTATTGTACCTGTTGTTGCAGCATCTCCCATGGCTTCAATTACGGCTAAACCTGCATCTTTCGTAATCATGACAGCAGGGAATGGTTCACCAGGCATAGACATAGTCGTTGGTGCACCTGCCGCATTGTTATAAACTACAAGGGCTTTAGCGCCTGCAGCTTTTGCGTTTGTGGCTTTTAATGAGAAGTTACATGTTCCGCGAGAAATCAATGCAATGCCATCTTTGAACGAATCCGCAGCAAAGGCATCACAACCATTGGCATTTTCAGCATCTAAATTAACGGCCGCAATAACTGGAGCGGTAATATCTTCTGAAAGCACAGCATCAGAACTTGGGACAGCAAGTAAATCACCACCACCGATATTAAAGCTATTAGCGAAAAAACGCCCTGTTGTAGTGTTAGCAACAGTTATTCCTGATTCAATACAAGCAGGGCAGCCGATAGTTTGAGGACCATTACCATCGTTACCGGCAGCACTAACTACAACAACACCCGCAGCTTCTGCAGCTTCAAACATGGTTTTGTATGGGCTGCTAGCTGGATCACTACCAGCACTCCCCCCCCATGAGTTGTTGATTACATCTGCGCCATCATTAACAGCATGTTCTAAGGCTTCCATTAACATGATGTTTGAACCACTACCACCAGTACAGTCAGCTTTACTATAAAGAGCTTTATAAACCATTAAGTATGCAGCTGGAGCAACGCCTGATAACTCAACAGGGATTTCTTTGAAGGTTGTTGATACTTTATTGCCAACGGCGGTTCCTGCTACGTGAGTACCATGGCCACCAAAACCGAGTGGACTCATGTATTCATCAGCGCAAACAGGGAATGTAGGTTGTGACCAACGCGCAACGATTAGTTTGTTATTACAGAAAGATGCATCAACAGTCGAGCAATAGTCATCCGATGGTAAATTTCCACTTGGTGCAGTAAAGCCAGCGTCAGTAAACATGGGGTTTTCAGGACGAATGCCACCATCAATGA
This sequence comes from Shewanella sp. SW32, assembly GCF_025653365.1. Lineage (NCBI taxonomy): Bacteria > Pseudomonadati > Pseudomonadota > Gammaproteobacteria > Alteromonadales > Shewanellaceae > Shewanella > Shewanella sp. SW32. The sequence goes on from NZ_JAKKSJ010000022.1 coordinate 54,183, forward strand.
TTGCGACTTTAATTCCTTTACCTGCATTTTCCATCCCAGAAACGGCTTCCCACATTGCTTGGGAATTAATAACTTGGTGAGAAGCATCCATGTTTATTTCATACATGGTTTCTGGATAGACTGATTTAACACCTGGCATTTGAGCCAGTTTTTCAGCGGTTAATCCTTGGCCAACAACAGTGACACCATTAAATAATGTTTGAAAATGGCGTTCTATTTTTGCATTAGGTACTGTTTTAGCTAGAGCAGAAGAAAAATTGTTCTGCTCTTTTGTAAGATGATTGGCGTAGCTTTTTACTTCAGCTGACTGTACGTTAATTTTTTGACCTTCTTTTGCTGAAGCTGTTGCAGCAAACGAGCCAATACCACCTTGGTATTTAGCGAGTGCAGGAGATTCCATTTCAACAATAAAACGTTGTGGTGCACCTAAATTTGTTGTTGCCACTTTAGGTTTGCTAAATTTATCGTGAGATGTGATCTCGGGTGAGTAAGGTTTAAATGTAAATTCACTGTTAGCAATAGCTGCGCTTGAGAGTAGTGCAGCGGAGATAGCGATCGATAGTTTTGTCTTCACAACTTCTTCCTTGTCAATTAATGCTTTCAGCACTTTATTAAACGTGCCCGTAGCTGAATTGTTATAGTTTTTGCTGTACTCTTTGGTGTCAGCAATGAAGTTGTAACACAAATATATCGTATGGTTAACACTTTTGCGGTAAAAAAGATGTTAATCACACTTTGCGGTTTGTTATGTTGTTTGCAGGTAGTTTGCTGTTTTTCCTGTTTAAGGCTTAACCGCTCTGACGATTGGGTTTTGTAGGCTGATCAAGGTTTCTGTTGATTGGATTTCATCGATAGATTGAATGCGATTGATGAGCACGTGTTGTAAGCCGTCGATGGATTGGCACATGACCTTTACGAAAATGCTGTAGTTGCCTGTGGTGTAATAGGCTTCGACGACTTCTTCGAGAGCGTTGAGTTTGGCGATAGCGGCGGGGTAATCGCCAGCGCTTTTAAGGTTGATACCGATAAAACAGCAAACGTCATAGCCTAGGGCTTTAGGGTTTACCGTGATTTGCGCACCTGTAATGATCCCCGCTTGCTTCATTTTTTCTACCCGAACATGGATAGTGCCGGCGCTAACGCTAAAGCGTTTAGCGAGTTCGGCAAAGGGTGTGCGGGCATCCTGCATTAGGGCTTCGAGGATATGATTATCGAGTTGATCGCGCTGAAATGCGGTATCCATAAATAAACTCTCTATAACGTAGTGAATTGTCATAAAGTTACGTTTTTTTATGGGGAATTGCTACCGATTTTGCCCGTATTATTTGATTTTAGTGATCATTGTTCGCCCAAAGGCTCACAAAAAGGGACTTTTGCGCTAAAAGTTATACTGACGCCCGAGTAGGGATGTTTGATGGTGAGCTCTGCTGCATGTAGTAATAGTCGAGGCGCTAAGGATTTTGCCAGTGAGTCGGCATAAAAACCATCGCCTAAGATCGGATGTCCTAGCGCCATCATATGCACCCGTAATTGGTGTGAGCGGCCTGTGATTGGCGTCAGTTTAACCAGCGTTGAGCGTTTGGCGCGGCTCATTACTTGATAGTGAGTCAAAGACGGTTTGCCAACAAGATGATCGACTTTCTGTTTAGGGCGATTTGGCCAGTCGCAGATCAGTGGATAATCAACGCTGCCAGTGTCATTTTTGACATGGCCTGCAACCCTTGCATAATAGGTTTTGCTGGTTTCTCTATCGTGGAACTGACGTTTTAATTCCCGCTCGGCGCTACGAATAAGGGCGACAACTATCACACCTGAGGTTGCCATATCGAGGCGATGGACGATTTGACAATGGGGATGCTCTGCTTTTACCCGGGCATAGACACTGTCATAATGGGCGGGGTCGCGACCGGGCACAGACAACAATCCTGAAGGTTTGTTGATGATGATAATGTCTTTATCTTGATAAAGAATATCGAGCCAAGGAGTGGTCGGTGGTTGGTAAATAAAATCAGTCATAAATAGTGCCTATTCGTCAATGCGGGGCAAAGATACTCTGCTAGGCTTGAGGGCGCAAGTGTGAGGCCAAAAGATCGGCTGTGCCATTATCCTTGCTGACAAAAGTAAAGCGGATTAGTTGATGATTTGCTGATAGAGCTGTATTTGAGTTTTTGTTATACTCCCGTCCTTTTCGTTAATGATCATTTTGAGTCTGTGAAGCCATGAGCCAGCCAGAGATATACACTCCCGAGAATCTTTCTCACGTCCATAACCGTCTTGAGTTATTGGCGCCTGCAAAAAATGCTGACTACGGTATCGAAGCCATACGCCATGGTGCCGATGCGGTATACATAGGTGGTCCTGCATTTGGTGCGCGGGCAACGGCGGGTAACAGTGTTGAAGATATCGCGCGCCTGTGCACTTATGCTCATCAATACCATGCTCAGGTATTTGTCGCCCTCAATACCATTTTGATGGATAACGAACTGGCCGACGCCGAAAAACTCATTTGGGAATTGTACGAAGCGGGAGCTGACGCGCTGATTGTGCAGGACATGGGCGTATTACAACTCAATTTGCCGCCGATTGCCCTGCATGCCAGTACCCAAATGGATAACCGCAGTCCAGAAAAAGTGGCGTTTTTAGAGCAAGTTGGTTTTTCTCAGGTGGTGCTTGCCCGTGAATTGGGCTTAAGCCAAATCCGTGATGTCGCCGCGCATACCAATATGCAACTCGAATTCTTTATCCACGGTGCTTTGTGTGTGGCTTACAGTGGTTTGTGTAACTTGAGTCATTCCTTTAGTAACCGCAGTGCTAACCGCGGTGAATGCTCGCAAATGTGCCGCCTGCCGGGGAATCTTAAAACACGTCAAGGGGATGTATTAGCGCAGAATGAACACTTATTGTCTTTAAAAGACAATAACCAAACTGAAAACCTCGAAGCGCTCATTGATGCGGGCATTCGCTCGTTTAAGATTGAAGGTCGCTTAAAGGATTTAAGTTACGTTAAAAACGTCACCGCGCATTATCGCCAAAAGCTGGATGCGATTATGGCGCGTCGCCCTGAGTTTAAGGCTTCATCCCACGGCCGCTGCGAACATAGTTTTACCCCTGATCCTGAAAAGACCTTTAACCGTGGCAGTACAGATTACTTTGTTAACGAACGTAGCCAAGGAATTAAAGATTTTCGCTCGCCCAAATACATAGGCGAAGAAGTCGGTAAAGTGGTCAGCATAGGTAAAGACTTTATCCAAGTGAGTTCGACCCATGAGTTTAATAACGGCGATGGCTTAGCGTTTTTCCCCGCGAATTTTGCTATGGCAAAACAATCCGATGACAAGCTGCAAGGCCTGCGGGTTAACCGCGCCGAAGGGTTAAAACTGCATATATTGCAGGTGCCAAAGGATTTAAAGGTCGGCATGACTTTGTACCGTAACCATAACCAAGCCTTCGAAGCCCTGTTATCGAAAGAATCTTCTAAGCGGATTATCGGCGTCGATTTACGGTTGAGCGACACCCAAGAAGGACTGGCACTGACATTGACGGATATCTATGGCCTTACAGCCACAGTGAATTTAGTGGTAGAGAAGACGCCTGCGACTGATGTCGATAAGACCTTACAAAATACTTGCACTCAGCTGGGTAAGCTCGGCAGTACCGACTTTGTTGCCCGTAGCATTAGTATCGATACGGCCCAAGCTTGGTTCTTGCCTGCATCTGTGCTCAATGGTCTGCGCCGTGATGGTGTGGCCGCTCTAGAGGCTGCTCGTGTGCAAGGTTATGTGCGTCCATTGCCGTGGAAGCATAATCAAGATGCAGTCTATCCCGTCAAGCATTTGAGTTACTTAGGTAATGTTGCCAACGAAAAGGCTAAGGATTTTTATCAACGCCACGGCGTAATTGAGATCCAAGACACCTATGAGAAAAATGGCGTCACCGAAGACGTGCCATTGATGATCACTAAGCATTGTCTGCGCTTTAACTTTAATTTGTGTCCGAAGGAAGTACCAGGCATCAAGGCCGATCCTATGGTGCTTGAAATCGGCAATGATGTGCTCAAGTTGGTATTCGACTGCCCTAAATGCGAAATGATGGTGGTCGGCGAAAACCGTCAAGTGCGAGGCCAGAAGCACCTTTAATATTTGTCATTAGGAGCATTGCCCGAGTGCAATGCTCCTAGCACCTATTCAGCTTGCATCTGCGCGCCTATAACAGCCTACTTCTCATTGATGTTGCTCTCACCATCGCCACTCCCATATTTTCATCAAAGCCCTATATTGCACATGCGGTAATGAGCAGATATCTTATTGAAAATAATATTAATAATAAGGGATATTAAAATGGGATTGTTAGACGGTTTACTCGGTAATGCTGCTGAGGTTGATTTACAGGAATTAGCCGAGGAATTAAGGCCTATCATGGGCATTCAAGAAGAATTAAAACTCGCCTACAAAGTGATCCGTGATTTGTTTATTTTCACCAATAAACGCCTGATCTTAATTGATAAGCAGGGACTTACAGGTAAGAAGGTTACTTACCATTCAATACCTTATAAATCCATTACCCATTTTGAAGTGGAAACGACAGGGCATTTTGATATGGATGCCGAGCTTAAAATTTGGATCTCAGGCCAGAGCGAACCTTTAGTCAAAGAACTCAAGCGTGGCACGGATGTCGTGGGTATTCAAAAGACTATTGCTACTTTTGCACTTTAGTTTTTTTGCACTTTAGTTTTTTTGCACTTTAGTCTTAGTGCTGCGACTTAGATTCATTTAGTGCTATCAAGCTTGGAATTGTTATCGCAAGCTGACGGTTAATGTGAGTAAGGTAAGCCAAGTTTTATCTGGGCTTACCTATCCTCGCTATCGAGTGTGATTCAAATCTGCTTGATTAATTTAACACTATCCTACTTGTGCTAGTGGAGTGCTCTATCGGTTCGCCCGCCATAGTATAGGTTTCGGAAAGCTTGAGTTTGCCTTGCTCATCGTATTGATTGTGGATGCCGACCCAGAATTGCTCCTGTCCCTGAATTTGTAAATTACCTTCTTCGGCAATCTGGCGATTGGGATGATAGCGTTTCATTGCATAAAGCTTGCTTTCATCATCAAATTTTAAGTGATAAGCCAATATGGGTTCTTCGGTGTGAGTGGCGACATCTGCTATTGTTTTATCTTCTCGCTGTTTTGTCGCGGTATTGCCATTGGGGGCGTGATACTTCTGACGAGATAAATATGCGTTATTTCTACTATTGCTAGCATGATGTTCGCTGTCATCCGTACGGTTATTTGGTCCGTTACTTTGCCCATCAGCATCGTCTTCATCATAGTCATAACTAGGATTTTCTGGGCTATCCCATTCAGGTTCTTCATCTTCCTGAGTTGCTATATTTTCATGAAAATCAAAGTAGTGACGGCTTTCTATCAGTTGGCCTTGTTCATCTAGCCAGGCTTCGCGGTACACTTTTCCTTGGGGCGTAAAACGTTGCCAGTGGCCGATATCGAGGTAACGACCATTAGTAATTTGGATTGTGCCAGTTTCTAAAATTAAACCTTGAGGGGATAAGGATTTAGAGCTAAATAAATCCCCTTGCGTACGGGTGAGTAACCAGCGAATGGCGCCATCTTCATAGTATTCGATGCGAGTATCGGCGATACCTTCTTGATAGTATTCCCTTTGATTATTATCAAGATTATAGCCGCAGCGGGTATTCGAGTGACTCTGATAGGATTCGAGGATCCCTTTGTTATTATAAAAGCTGGACTCTTTGAGGTAGCCTTGGCCATCACGAACTTCATATTCAGAAATTGTACGTATCGTGCCATCTTCATAAAACCAGCGAGCAGTGCCATCACGGTTGCCCTGTGTGTGCGGTAGGTACATCTGAATTTGCTGGTTTTCGTGGTATTCAATAAAAGGGGCTACCGAGAGGTTATTTTTATATTGGCCTTCGGCCGAAAGCACGCCACTTTTATAATAGCTTCTAAATAGACCTTCCCTGAGTCCCTTTTCAAGATAGATCTCAAGGGCGAGTTGACCATTGTCATGATACCAAAGGGCCATGCCTTGTTCTTTACCATCCTCAAAATAGATTTTTTCTTCAATTTGACCATTGGGATACCATTTTACATGTTCGCCATGTAATTGGCCTTCGGTATTGAAGGGTTCACGCCATGCAGGCTTACCTGAGTCGTAAAATTCTTCAATGACTTTGCCCGTCACATCGTTAAACACTTTTTGTTTAATCGCTCCATTGGGATGATACCAAACGGCTTCATATTCATAGCCTTGGTTGTAATATCTTTCAGCTTCTAGTGAACCATCAGGGTAATATTGTTTTTCAATTCCGTGGATAACATCTTGCACTAAGGGCCGGATCAGCTGTATTTGTCCAGATTCATAGTAGCGAGTTAACGTATTGATATAATAGCCATTGCTATCTTGTTCGGCGGTTTCTTTAAGCTGACCATTGCCATAAAAGTATTGAATAAATTGACCTTGGGGATGGCGATCTTCTATTTGATTGATCTTGCCCTCATGGTCATACCACGTTTGTGTTCCAAGTTGCTGATCATTAATAAAGTTGCCTTCAAATAACAGGGTACCTAGGGCATTAAATTGGCGGGTCACGCCATTACGTTCGCCAAAATAGTTTGAATCGACGGCTTGGGTAAGCCCTGGGCTTTGGGTGATGATTCTAAGTATACCCGCACCATCTTCAGCAGTGAGTTGGTGAAAAGTGCGGTGCAGTTGGCCTGTTAGGCTGGCGTAATCTTGAATATCGCCTTGCACTATATTGTCAGCATCGAGGGTAAAGTGGCTTATCAATAATGCATCGAGATTGTTAAGCTCAACTTGCCACAACGCCTTTATTTGGCTGTTCTTTTTGGGGGTGATACTGCACACTTTTACCTTGTCGAGCCAAAAGTGCTGCTCGGGGAAAGGGAATTGATTGCTGATTTCGAGGCGGTCGAATTCGGTATGGTGGAATTCGCAGCATTCATTGGCGTTTTCCCAGCCCAAGAGTTCTATGACTTGGGGCGTATCGTAGTGATAGAGAGTTAAGCCGTGGTCGGCATTTTCTTCGCAAGAAGCTGCGTCTGCCTTTGTCGCATGGATTTTTAAGCTGAAGTAGCGCTGGAATAGCGGTGCAGCGACTGACGGCTCCTGCGTTAAATCTTGTTCTTGGCTGAGTGTTTGTGATTCAGTTTGAAGATGAATGTCTTTTGGATCGCGGCTAGTTTGGTTTGAGGGAAATAACTTGGCTTTGAGTGCGCGAAACAACGACATTGGGGGAAATCTCCATATCCATATGTAAAACGATAGGCTTATCTGAGGGATACTCATGGCAACTGAGTATTTCTGTGCGCATATCATAGCGGTTTATGGATTCGTTTCTCAATGCTTGATTGCTCAAAATACCGTTTAATCAGAGTGGCACATTAATAAAAGCAGAGGAATAAAGACAAAATGCTTGATAACTTTTTTGCAAAATTACCCACAGATTTATCGGCCGAAGTGTTTGAAAAACTGGCGGGTAATGACACTGTGACCGTAGAACGCATCGTTTCCAATGGGCAAGCTACGCTCGAAGCTCAATGGTACGATCAAACTCAGCATGAATGGGTGATGTTACTTAAAGGCGAGGCGACACTCGAATTTGAACAAGGTGAACCCGTTACGCTAACCCCTGGTGATTACTTAACGATTCCGCCCCATCAAAAACATCGAGTCGCTTCGACTTCTATAAGTTCAGAAACCCTATGGCTCGCGGTATTTTACGATTGATTAGGGTTAAGGCTACAGGTTAACGATTCTGCCATAGCCAACTGGGCGTATTGAGTAAGTCTTGGCCTTGGATCTGCGTTTGGCCTAAGGTTTTGTCTAAGGCCAAGGTATTGCAGTGTTCAAATTGGCTTAAGGCATTAATAAGCCGATTAGCATGGGAAACCACCCACAACTGGCACTCTTCCGATACCTTAGCGATTAAGCGTGCAAGCGCAGGTAATAAGTCGGGATGTAGGCTAGTTTCTGGCTCATTTAACACCATAAGCTCTGGCGGCCTTGGGGTCAGTAGGGCGGCGATTAACAGCAAATAGCGCAGGGTGCCATCCGACAATTCACTGGCATTGAGTGGCCTTAATAAACCATGCTGATGAAATGCGAGCACTAAAATGCCGCCCTCTTGAGGTTCAATGCGAACCTCAGCACCGGGAAACGCATCGCTGACCGCATGGTCAAAAGCCGTTTTATCACCTATCTCAAAAATGGTTTGAATTGCTGATGCAAGGTCGCGCCCATCGTGGTGCAATACTGGCGTGGCTGTACCTAATTGTGGACGACGGGCTGGCGCTTCTGCATCGGTTCTGAAGTGATCGTAAAAGCGCCATGCGCGGATACTATCGCGAAGTTTTAGCACTTCAGGGCTGCGCTCTGGATCGGCAAGTTCGGTAAAAATACTGTCGCCGCTTTGCAGGTGTGCGCCTAAGGTTATCCAGCCTTGTCCGTCAGCACTGCGACTCTTTACCATCGGACCACGGCGCTCAACCAATACAGTTGAGGGTCGATACTTAGGTCCGTTCCAAATGGCTTCGCGCTTGATTTGTGGATCTAAGCCAAACAGCGTGGTGGCGTCGGGTTTAGGTAAACCGAGTTCAATAAGATAGCTAAAGTCCTCGCCAGCAAAGCCGAGCTTTAAGCGTTTTGGCGCTTGCCTGACGGTGGCTTCAATGGCTGTGTCGCCCGCTAGCATACTTTTGGTGGGGTTTTCTGGTCCCGCCCAAAAGCTGGAGTCGAGTCCGCCTTCTTGGGCTAAAGCATTGACAACGCCGCCTTGCGCCGTTTGTGCGAGTAAACGTAGTGCCTTGTATAGATTCGATTTACCACTGCCATTCGCCCCAGTGATCAAATTGAGTTGCCCTAGGGGTAAGACGATTTCACGCAGAGAGCGATAATTGAAAATAGCAAGTGTGGTCAGCATAGAATATCCAAGACTGAAACAAGCTGATAAGCCAGTAAATTTTTCGACAACGTAAATCAAATAGGGCGATAAAACAATGGCATTTACAGTAGCACTTTGTTGAGCACTCTTTGCCAGTTACCACCCATAAAACGGTCGCGATCAGTAGATTTAAAGCGCGCCTTGGCTAAGGCATCGTCGATACGGCTCATGCGATCGATATGATTCAGCTCGGGGATCACTACATGTCTGGGCTCTGCATCAAAACCTAGCACGCCTTTCGCCCTCAGGCTGTACCACCATTCTTGATATTCTTTAATGCCTTTGGCGTTGTCATTACCCAGTGCCAGTAGGTTTTCTTGGCCTCGGAGCGGGAAGTCATTAGCGATTGCCACGCAGTCCACTCCACCAACACGCATAACGTATTCCAGTTGTCGAATATAATCATCAATCGTGGGCACGGCATTATTGGTAAGCCAGAAACTCATCATAAATACGCCGAATACGCCGCCGCTATCGCCGATGGCGCGGATCACTTCATCGGGGGAACAACGGGCATGGTTGACTATACCGCGCGCTGCGCCGTGGCTTTGAACTATGGGTGATTTAGTGATTTTTGCGACATCTAAAGCGGTTTGAGCGCTGGAGTGACTCACATCGATCAAGATATTGGCGTGATTGAGTTTGGCGATAAGCTCGTGCCCGTGGGCCGTGAGTGGTTTATTGAGTCCGCCACTGGCATCACTGTCTAAGGCGCCACCAGCAAAGGTATTGCCGTAATGGTGGGTGAGCTGCAGTACGCGTAGCCCTTGTTGATGAAACTCATTTACCCGCGCCCACTGGTTAGCTTCACTGTCTTCTTCGACACAATCTGCGCCTTGGATTTGAAAGTATACCGCAGTGCGCTGGCTGTCGCGTGCACGTTGAATATCTCGTCCCCTCAGGCCTTGCAACAAAATATCGGGATGATCACTCACCCGTTTAGCGGCCTGTTTAATGCTTTCCATGCAAGCTTTATAAGTGCGTTTGTAGTTTTGAGTGCCATCGGCTTGTTCTATGGTCTCAATCGTCGAAATATCGCATATATAAGCATCGAGTTTAGAGGCTGTTACATCACTTAAGTCATCGGGAAGGAAGGATAAACCATCGACATATATCCGCCTTGGTTTGGCGGCAAAGCTTGGCATACTGGCGAGTGGACTTAATAGTGTTGCTGCGCCAAGACCTTTAAGAAGAGTACGACGGTGGTGATTGACTGCCTTGATGGGCATGCTCGGTTCCTATCAATAACTCAAATGTAACTTCTTTATACCTTTTTAGGGCGTAGAAGTCTTTGATTAAATCCCTTTTTTGGCCTTTTCCCCGAGTTGGAGTTGTGATGATTCGTTATTGCCAAGCGGTTTCAATTATCGCTGGTCGCAGTAAATGAAAACCCTTGGCCTGTGGCTATCGTGAAGCTATAGAGTGGCTTCAACCATTGCTTTTGCGAGTGAATTAAGGCCGTTGGTGCGTGATGGGCTGAGCTGACCTTCTAACCCCAATTGTTTGAAGTAAGCAGTAGGATCAAATGCTTGGATCTCATCTCGACTTTTGCCATGGCAGGCGCCAAGCAATAAGCCGATCAATCCCTTAACGATGCGGGCATCGCTATCGGCTAAATAATAGTGTTTGCCAGCCTGTTCGAGGTGATAAATCCACGCATCACTTTCACAACCTTTTACCTGAGCAGCTTCGACGCGAAGTTCTGGGCTTAAACTCGGTAAGTCTTTGCCTAGAAACATAATTTTTCGATATCTTTCCTGCCAGTTAGGTGCCTTGGTAAAACTTGCCAGCAAGGTCTCGGTATCTTGCACTGAATAGTGAAAATCGGCCTCGCTTGGCATAGGCATAGTCGAATCTGTCATAGGGCTAAATCCTGTCTCATTTATCTTGAGCATCGTATGAGTGGCGTAGATCAGTGGCTAAATGCTGGATTACAGCAGCAAGTCTTTTACCGAGGCTAACGCGGCAATAAAGCGGTCGATATCGTCTTTATTGGTGTAGATACCGATCGAGGCGCGGCAACAGCCCTTAAGATTCAGGCTCTGCATTAATGGCATGGCACAATGATGGCCACAGCGAACGGCAACCCCTTGTTGGTCCAGCAAAATGCCTACATCTTGGTGATGTTCACCGGCAAGATTAAAGGCGACGACGCCGATATTGTCATCAAAGGCGCCGTATAAATGCACTTCACCGAGCGCGCGCAATTGGCTTTGTAAATAGTTAACTAATTCAGCTTCATAAGCTTGAACCTGCGGTGTAAGCTCGGTTTGTAAAAATGTAATGGCCGCGCCCAAACCTATGACTTCGGCAATTGGCGGCGTGCCCGCTTCTAAGCGATTCGGCAGGCTGCCAAATTCTGTCGCCTCAAAACTCACGCGTTTAATCATCTCGCCGCCAGTTAATAGTGGCGCGAGATTATCTAAAGCGTCGAAACGGCCGTAAAGCACACCAACGCCAGTGGGACCATACATTTTATGCCCCGAGAAAACGTAAAAATCACAATCAATTTCAGTCACATCCAACGTTAAGTGCGCCACTGCCTGCGCACCATCAACTAAGGTTATTGCACCTTGGGCTTTTGCTAACTGAACTAACTGAGCCACGGGATTGACTGTGCCTAGGGCGTTGGACACATGGCAAAGCGCGACGATTTTTGGCTTTAACTCGAGCAAGGTTTTATAGGCGCTGACATCTAAGCGGCAAGCTTGATCGAGAGGGATTGGCTTAATCACCGCACCTGTGCGTTTCGCCAGCTCCTGCCAAGGTACGATATTGGCGTGGTGGGCGGCGGCGTCGATTAATATCAGATCACCAGCGTTGACGTGTGCAGTGAGTCCAAAGGCGACTAAGTTGATTGATTCTGTGGTGCCGTGGGTAAAGATGATTTCTTCGCGGCGTTCGGCCTTTAAAAATAGCTGCAGTTGATCGCGCACTTTTTCATAACTTAAGGTCGATCGCGCCGATAACTGGTGCGCCGCGCGGTGTACATTAGCATTGTCGTTAGCGTAAAACTGCGCCATGGCATCTAACACCATTTGCGGCTTCTGGCTGGTGGCTGCTGTGTCGAGATAACACAAGGGATAGCCATCAAGCATTTGATGTAACGCTGGGAATTGTGACCTAATTTTAGCATTGCGCTGCTCCGCTTCTAATGAACAAAGAACCGCAGTGGCATCAGGCGCGGCACTTGCCGAAGGATGTGAGGCAACAGTATTCGTCGCTGTGTGAGTCACAGCATTTGGCGTAGGCGATGCAGGTTGAGTCATAGATGAGGCTAAAGGCAATGAAAAAGGCCAAGGGATCTTCTGTGATCTGCCATGTTAATGCAAGTTTTAGCGGTTTGTTGAGGCGTTGACATCGGAAGGCGGTATTGAGCGTCTAATTACACCAACGTTTGTTCAAACTTCTGCCCTCTGGTATTTCGCGCGCCTTAAATGGGTTTTGACTTTCTAACATATCATCGAGCTTAGCTATGATGCGATTTTTCTAATGTTTAAGTTTTTCTTTTAAATTCAGCTAATACTTTAGGCTCAATTCAACCACCAAAAGTGAAAACTGCGACTATTCTCAATGGGACGTCCTTTGATATCGGTGTTTGTAGGAGACCCGTTTTATGGTGCAGTTTTTAAAAGATTTACGGATTAAACATAAGATGATCGCCCTCGTTGGGGTGATGTTAGTACTGATCCTGATTTTGTCTGGTTTTAGTCTGCTGAAGATGCAGCGAGTTTCTGAGGAAATCCAAGGCATTGCAAAGGAAAATATTCCATTAGTGAGATTATCAACCGACGTCACTATTAAGCAGCTCGAAAGCTCAGTCATTTTAGAAAAAGCGTTTCGTGCGGCGGACATTGAAGCCGCATCGAGTCAGCCCATTTTAGCGGCGTTTATTGCGGATGTTATTCAGCATAAAGAAGACATTAATAAGGAGTTACTCTCGACTCAGTCTATGCTCAGTGAGGCATTAAAAAAGGCTAAAAATCCGCAATTACATGAAAAAACGCAGCAGTTAAATCAAGATATTGGCACGATTATTCAACGTTTTGGTGACTATGAAGCTTTACTTGCCACTGTCATCACTGGAATCCAGAAAAAAGAAGAGCCAGCTGCCTTAGCTAAGCGGGTTGAATCCTTAGAGGTCACGCAAAATGAATTTAATACTGAGCTAAGTCAGTTCGTTGAGCGTTTAGAGCAAATGACCCAAACCGCGGTTTCTGTGACTGAGGACGAAGAGCTTAGGGCGATTTATGGCTTAACGATTATTTCTATCGTGTCTTTAGTCATAGGCTTATTGATTGGCATCGCTTGCAGTCAATACATGGTCAAATCTATCAATCGGTTACGTAATTCTGCCGCTAAGATGGAACAGGGTAACTTTAACCAAGAGCTGCGCGTCGATTCTAAGGATGAACTGGGTGAACTTACCGTCAGTATGAATCAAATGGCGTGGACCTTAAGTAAAACTGTTGGCCAAGTGATTGCTCGAAGTGAAGAAATTGCCTCTATGGTGACTGAGCTTAATGCGGTGGCCGAGAATAATCGTGAGGCCATGTTGAGGCAGCAGGATAACACCGACCAAGTCGCCGCCTCTATGACCCAAATGGCAGCAACGATCACTGAAGTGGCGAGTAGTGCAGAAACCGCTTCTTACTCAGCGGGACAAGCCGAGCATAAAGTGAAAGAAAGTTGTGAAGTTGTCGATGCGAGCGAAAAAATATCGAAGCAGTTGGTTGCCAGCGCCCAGTATTCGAATCAACTTATTCAACAGGTTCAAGCGAGTACTGGAAAAATCCTCAACTTTGTTTCTGTGGTCGATGCGATAGCGGGGCAGACGAACTTATTAGCTTTGAATGCATCGATTGAAGCGGCGCGGGCGGGAGATCAAGGTCGTGGTTTTGCTGTCGTTGCCGAAGAAGTGCGGGCATTGGCAACGCGCAGTCAAACGGCCACGCAGGAGATCAGCGATCTTATCCAAACACTCGTGAAAGATGCCAAATCTTCAGTCGAATCCTTCGCCAATAACGATAAGCAAATCAGTGAGTCATCACTGCTCGTTAATCAAGCCAAGCAACACTTATTTGAGATTTTAGATGCGTTGACTGAACTGACTCAGGCTAATACTCAAGTCGCGACCGCCAGTGAGGAGCAAGCCGTGACCGCCGAAGATATTAGTGAGCGCATTAATGCGATTCGTGATTCGGGTGAATTGGTACTCAGCAGCGCTAACGAAACCGCGAAAGCCAGCGAGTCACTGTCTAAGCAGGCGAATTCATTGAGGGAAACGATGCAGCAGTTTAAGGTGCGAGTTGTTTAAATGTATTTGCCCATAATTCAGTGTGCCAACGACTGACAGCGGTTAACTTAACTGCGCCACTTCATCTTAGCTTGAGCCTCATTTGTGTCTTAACTCAATGTGAGGTATGTGTATCCCCAAACAATTTGAAGATGCAGGATTCAAGTTGTTTGGGATATAGGTCTCTCTTGTTATCCGACACACAATTGCCGTAAAAATGATACTGGTTGTGCAGTGACTTGCAACAAACTGTTGTAATATGTAGCGCTAAATAACGACTAAAAATGTGAATTAAATGGGCATGCGTATTCTTTGGCTTCTTGTGTTAACGCTGAGCATTCTTCCTAGAACCGCTGCAGCATCAGATATTGCGAGCAGTGTTACTGGAGGAGCTAATCGCCTTGCAGACGGCGGTGATTTTGAGCTGGGCATGAGTGTTTACGGAATTAATCAAGTCGATGTTCGGCAAACGGATTCAGGTTCTGCACAGTTGTCGCTGTTAGTCAGTGGCATGTACCAGTACAAAGGGCTGTTTGTTGAGATGATCCATCAATCTCAAGATGGCATTAATTTGGGATTTAATCTTTGGAGCTCAGAGGATTGGTCATTAGAACTGCTATTGGCTAACTTGCAAGGTTCATGGTCCCGTCCTGATGTGGATCCCAGTACGCTGGATGAAGCTGGCCGCAATGCTTATCTACTATCGGAAGATTCTCTCTATATTGGTGCCGGTTTTCGTGCCACACGTTATTGGGGCGATAACTATGTTTTTCAGTATAGGTTAGTATCTGATTATTATGATGATCAAGGTATTCAAAGTTCTGCAAGATTGGGTAAGTCCTGGCAGGTTCGTAATTGGAATTTTCACGTATTGGGGAGCGTAGGTTACTCATCTGCCACCTTGAATCGCTATCTTTTTGGGATCAGTAAGGAAGAAGCCACTGAACGCTTTCCTGAGTATCGGCCGGATAGCTCTTTCAGTTACGGCATGGAGTTAGGAGTTGCTTATCCGCTGAGTGAAAATTTTGTCTTTCGGGCTATGTATCGCTTCAATGTGTTATCCCAAGAAGTGACCGACAGTCCCTTCAATCAAGCGAGTTATACATCGTATTTTAATGCTTCTCTTAGCTATGTATTTTAGGAGGAGGGCATGAACCGATTTAATCCATTGTTAGCGGTAGTGATGCTGAGCGCGCCTTTTTTGGCTTGGAGTCAGGATGATGCCGTTATTTTTACCGCAACCCCAGAACGCTGCATTGCACTGCATAAAGGGCAAACTTGCTATCAAGATGTATTGTTCCGATGGCAGACACCCGCGAGCGGCGAGTACTGCCTCATACTGACAGACCGTCAGCACCAGTTAACCTGCTGGACTGGCAAAGCTTTGCAAGAATATCAATATAGTTTTGAAGGGGATAAAACGGCGACTTTTAGTCTTATCCGTAATGATGATGTGCAACCGCTCGCGCAAGTTAAAGTGGTCGTGACATGGGTTTATAAGGCCCCTAAACAGAGTCAGTCTGGTTGGAGGTTATTCTAATATGTCAGTTGCAAAGCATATCTTAGTCGTAGAGGACGATACCTCACTGGCAGAGTGGATCAGTGATTATTTACTGGATCACGGTTACGGGGTGACGGTTGCCAGCCAAGGCGACTTCGCCTTAGAGATGATAGCCGATGAGATGCCTGACTTAGTGCTACTCGACGTGATGATGCCCGTTAAGAATGGCTTCGATGTGTGTAAGGAGGCCAGGGCATTTTATACTGGGCCCATTTTATTTATGACCGCTTGCGTTGAGGACGGCGATGAAATCCGCGGGTTAGATGCCGGTGCTGATGATTACCTCACTAAGCCGATTCGACCACAGGTGCTGTTAGCGCGGATAAAGGCCCTGTTACGCCGAGTGAGTGATGAGGAGCAAAAGCAGCAATTAGTGTTTGATTCTTTAGTGTTAAATGCGACGGCAAAGTCAGTCACCATTGATAAACAGCCGCTGGATTTGAATGCCAATGAGTTTGATGTTTTGTGGCTGCTGGCATTGAAGGCGGGCACGATAGTGAGTCGCAATGAATTGGTGGCTCAACTGCGGGGCATTGAATACGATGGCCTAGACCGCTCGGTGGATATTCGCATATCGCGCTTACGCAAGAAGTTGCAGGAAGCGTTGAGTCAGCCCTATAAAGTCAAAACCATTCGTGGCAAGGGATATTTGTTTTGCCGCGATGAGGCCGAGCAAGCTTTATGAAGAAGTTAATGACTTCTCTGGTGCTGGTCGTGCTGGTGGCCATTGCCAGCCTAGGCTGGTCGATAAGTGAGTTTGCAACACTTATTGATCCTGATAATGAAACGCCTAGCCCAGCAACTCACCTCGCGGCATTAAAACTGCTGGGCGGTTCACTGGCGCAAACGTTAGATAACGATCCCGCCCCTAATAATGCGTTTATAGACAACTGGAATCAGCGAAATGCAGATCAATTGTCTTTGGTGAATGAAGCGGATTTTGTCTTACCTTCAGCCCTAAAAACAGAGTTTTATTCAGGGGAATCATTACTGCTGGAGTCCGATGATGGCATCTCTTTGCACTATTTATTGCCTAAAACGGGTCAGGTGCTGAATATCAATACCCAGATAGTGACGCCAGCCGATGTGAGTTTTAACGCGAATAAGCTGTATACCATGCTTTTTTATGGCGGTGTGGTGGTGATTTTATTGGTGTGGGTGTCTCCTTTAATCCGCCAACTGGTTAATCTCAGTAAGGTGACTCAAGCATTTGGTATGGGAGAATTACAGCAGCGAATTGTGGTCAGTAAAGCGTCCTATATAGGCACAATAGAAAGCGAATTCAATCGCATGGCAGATCGCATCCAGCAATTGATCGATGACAATAAATTGCTTAGTCGGGCAGTTTCCCATGATTTAAAAACTCCGATTGCGCGGCTGCGATTTGGTATTGCGGCGTTAGAAGAAACCCAAAGCGAACAACTTAGGGTGAAGTATTTTCAGCGATTGAACCGCGATCTGGACACTATGGAAGAGTTGGTCATGACACTGCTCAGCTATGCCCGCCTCGATGAGGCGAATATCCAACCTGATTGGCAACCTATTGAGCTTAATACTTGGTTGCTGGAAAAGTATCAAGGCCAAGTATACTCAGGGTTTTCAATGGAACTCATCACCTGCCCAATACCGCTAAATATCAAAACAGATCCTAAGTACTTGTCAATGCAGGTGAATAACTTGCTCAGTAATGCGCTGCGTTTTGGCCGTGCCAATATCCGGTTGATGTTGGCATTGGAAGATGGGATTGCGTGGTTACACGTTGACGATGATGGCCCTGGCATAGATGAACAGGAATCTGCTCAAGTGATTAAACCTTTTGTGCGTGGTCAGCATAGCCGCGGAAATTCCGGTCATGGCATGGGTCTGGCGATTGTCGATAGAATTGGTTGTTGGATGGGTTCCCCATTACGTATTGGCCGTGCTCCTGACTTGGGCGGGGCTCGCATGTCACTAAAATTCAAGGCTGAAGTTTAAAGTTGGGGTTTAATACGATTGGTATAATGCGAGGTTTGAGTCGTTTTTGTCTGTTTCTTTAACATGAGCTGAAACGAGCAATGCGGCTAGGCCTACGTCATCTAATCTGCTGAGTTGATTTAGAGACAGAGACAGAGACAGAGACAGAGGCAGAGGCAGAGGCAGAATGACTCAACTCACTATAGGAATGAGTGCCTAACGAATTGGTGCTGAACAGGGGGATTTATAAATAAAACGCACCAGCCTTGATACCTAACGAGAATCTAGACTGGTGCATTTTTGATGAGCAATTAACTTTTCACATTGACATTGTTAAGTATGTAATCTGTTTCATAGATGCGGGAATTCGCATTTTCTGGCTTGCTATGTAAACCTGTGACTTCGACCATGACAGAGGTTTCTTGATTCATCGTCGAACTCCCCCACAAGATATCCTTACTCGCGCTCGCTCCTACTCCAAACTGGCCAATTGCATCACGATCGGTTTGTTCGTGAGTAAAAGTGAAGTAGTTATAACCCGTTTGTTTGCATAACTCTGCTGACTTACGCATGACGTACTTTCGGGCCAATGCGCGGTCAGTGTTGGTATTGCCAACAAAGCTTATCTGCCAGCTATCGGGTGCAATCTGTGCGGTTTCAAATCCTTTACCGAAAGACCAAAATTGCTTTTCGGTATCGTAGGAAGTGGCACAAGCTGAAAGCATCAGAGCTAATCCAGCACATAAAAATGTTTTTCTGATAAGTGTCATGGTCTTGTCTCGTCAGGTTGTTTAGAAGCTATAGTTCACGCCAAGGGTAGTAACCCACTGGTTGTTACTGTCTATGAGCGGAGAGTCAGCCATGTTGGCACCTATGTGCGAGTAACCTGTGGCTTGAGTAATATCTAAATGCTTAGTGACTGGAATAACCAAAGCGTAGCCTAGCTTATAGGCAAAGGTGCCGTCGGCTTGATAGGCAGGGCGCTGCGCCGTAGCTTCAGATGACGTCACACCTGTGTAGTAGTTTGCGAAGTCTTTACTGAAGTAGTGCACACCTGCATAAGGCACCAGATCACCGAAGCCTACATTTATTGGATGGTAATAGGTGATATCAGCCTGAAAACCATCATAAATATTGGTGACATCGTGTTGGAATTTAGTTGATAGCGTGCCATTTCCTAAATGAATGTCGGCGTTTAAACCCAGATCGCCACTGAACTTGCGATCCTTCATGCCCGTTAAAATATCCGCATCATCGGCATCAAAGCCAGGATTGGCAACGGCAAAGATACTGAAATTAACGGCACTATCGTTCGTGCCTAAAAAGCGGTAGTTGATGCCGGACAGATCGGCGTTGAAGTCTTCACCGTGGTAGCCGCCATTGAGGTAGGCACCTGTTTGGTGATCTTGACCCTTATAAAACTGACTACCAGTAGCAACACCTGCGCCAGCAAAGAACTGATCTTGATGACTATAGATATTACCGTTACGAATGTAGGTATTGCTTTCAGCAAGAGCGTGGCTTGACATCAAAACACTTGTGATTACAAAGCAAAGTTTTTTCATTTTTTGATCCTTAAGACATCTGTCTAGTGACTGTGATGCCACTATATTTCACTTCTTAAAAGGACTCTGTATCCGAATGTAACCTAGACCATGTATCGCAGCCTTCTCGCATCGTCTGGCGCTGGTGAGCTCGTGGAGCTGAAGACAATGACCTTTTGCTAAGCCGGAGGGATAAGATAAACAAGACTAGGTCATAGATAGCTTTGATTGAATAGAGGAGAGGGGGCAGTGATGAGGTGATATAAAGGTAAAAAGTTATGCCTCTAAAGCTATTTGAAATCAATAGCATCAGGGGGATTTGACCCGATGCTATTGGTAGTCATTCAAACACCTCGCCGACTAAGCCTAGGGGCTAAGGACAAGGTAATCTAAATTGATCGGACAGTTGGTTTAATCGCACTAATAGCTCTGGCGATAAGGTGACTTTTAAACTGTCGATGTTTTCTTTCAGTTGATATAAGTCGGTGGCGCCTATGATATTGGAGCCGACAAACTTACGTGAGTTAACAAAAGCTAACGCCATTTGTGCGGGCGTGAGTTTGAACTCGCGGGCCAAATCTACATAGGCTTTTGTTGCCTCCAGAGCCATTTGCGAACCTGTATAGCGGGCGAAACGCTTAAACAAGGTCAGGCGCGCGCCTTCAGGCCATTGGTCGTTGCAATATTTTCCCGTCAAGGCGCCAAAGGCCAGTGGTGAATAGGCCAGTAATGGCAAGTTTTCGCGGTGACTGATTTCGCTCATGCCGACTTCGAAACTGCGATTAAGCAAGTTATAGGGATTTTGCACACTCACAATACGCGGCAAGCCATGTTTTTCGGCGAGTTGCAGGTACTTCATCAAGCCCCAAGGCGTTTCGTTCGACACCCCGATATAGCGCACTTTACCTTGGCGGATCACTTCGGCTAGCGCTTCTAGGGTCTCGAGGATCGGCGTTTGATGCTCATGCTCTTGTTGATCGTAAAACAGTTCACCAAAGAAATTGGTATTACGGTCAGGCCAATGGATTTGATAAAGGTCGATAGTGTCTATTTGGAGACGTGCTAAAGACGCATCGACCGCTTGGTGGATGTTGTTCCAGTCCAGCGCCATATTTTTGCGAATGTAATCACTTTTACCCCCCGGTGCGGCAATTTTAGTGGCGATCACTAAGTCGTCTCGGTTACCGCGGGCCTTAATATATTGCCCTAGGATACGCTCGGTTTCCCCTTGGGTCTCCGGCTTAGGTGGTACGGGATACATTTCCGCCGTATCGATAAAGTTGATGCCATTGCCTATGGCGTAGTCCAGCTGTGCAAACGCTTCGACTTGGGTATTTTGTTCGCCCCAAGTCATAGTGCCCAAACAAATTTTACTGACCTCAAGATTAGAATGCGGTATGCGTCTGTATTTCATCTATTTCTCCTACGGAAACTCTCTTAGTTTGAGGCTACCAAGCTTTTGCTGTAAAGCAAAGGTTAAACCATAGGTTGAAATGTTAGTGCGCTAAAAATAGCCAGCAAGTTTAGCCATCCTGCCCCATTTTGAGGCATGCCATTGGTTGAAGTTTGTTCGCTGAGTTGCTCTTTTAACGGTTTTAGCGCTTTACTGCACTGAAATGGAGATTTTTGCTTATTTTTGTAAACCTTAGGTACTACTAAATCAGTAATGACGTATTTATGAATAAATTGTTATAAAACTACATTTGCAGATTACAGTAAGTAAGGATGTGAATCTGCGTCACAAAATTGCGTAAATTTACGTATCTAACTTACGAATTTGCAGCGGAATGTGACGCCAATATCGGAATCTGCGTTAACAAATCTCTACCCTAAATTTATCTAAAAATTTTTCATGGTTGATATTTGTGATGGCAGATTTTTCAAACCAAATTGTAACGATCAAAAAAGGCCTCGACTTGCCGATTGTTGGTGAGCCGCGACAGGTCATTGAACTCGGTGCTAAGCCATCCCAAGTGGCTGTTCTGGGAGAAGAGTTCGTTGGGCTTAAGCCGACGATGTTGGTCGAAGAGGGTGATTTTGTTCAAAAGGGCCAAGCCCTATTTGAAGATAAAAAAACGCCTGGTGTGTTGTTCACTGCACCCGCTAGTGGCCAAGTCGTAGCGATTAACCGCGGCGAGCGTCGAATTCTACAATCAGTCGTCATTCGTTGTGATGACGGTGAAAACCGCGATGGGCAGATTTCTTTCGATATCCATCAAGACATTGCCGCTCTCCCTCGACCAACCGTTCAAGACCTGTTGGTGAAGAGTGGTCTATGGACGGCCCTGCGTACTAGGCCTTTCTCGCGCGTGCCTGCGCTCGATAGCACGCCAGCAGGTATTTTCGTCACCGCTATCGATACTAATCCACTGGCCGCTGATCCCCGTTTGATTATCGCCGAGCAAACTGAGGCTTTTAAAGCTGGCTTGCTGGTGTTGAGCCGTTTAAGCGAAGGCAAGGTTTACCTGTGCCAGGATAAGGGCGAAGCGATTGTTAAAGAAGCATTACCACAACTTGAGGTGCGCCGTTTTGATGGTGTTCATCCTGCGGGTTTAGTGGGCACTCATATTCACTTTACTTTGCCAGTGAGTTTAGAACGTCAGGTTTGGCATATCGGTTATCAAGATGTGATTGCCTACGGCAAGTTATTCCAAACCGGTGAGTTGTATACCGACCGCATCGTCGCCTTAGGTGGCCCGAGCGTGCTGAACCCGCGTTTACTGCGCACTCAATTGGGCGCTGAGCTAAGTGCCTTAGTGAGTGATGAAATCAAACCTGGCCATAACCGCGTGGTATCGGGATCTGTGTTATCTGGCCATACCGCGGCGGGCGTACATGACTTTTTAGGCCGATTCCACAACCAAGTGTCAGTGTTGAGCGAAGATTCGCAGCACCATGTTCTCCCTTGGGTGCGCGGTGGTTCTGACAAATTCTCCATCACTCGTGCTGTAACATCACGTCTGTTTGGTGCGACTAAATTGTTCGAGTTTACGACTCATCAGGGCGGTTCAGCTCGCGCCATGATGGCTTTTGGTCAGTTAGATCGCGTGATGCCACTGGATATTTTACCCACCTTGCTTGTTCGAGACTTAGTGGTGCGTGATACCGACGAGGCGCAAGCCTTAGGTGCATTGGAGTTAGATGAAGAAGATCTGGCGCTGTGTACCTTCGTATGTCCCGGCAAATATGACTTTGGTAAAGAATTACGTGCCTGTCTAGATGTTATTGAGAGGGAAGGTTAATGACCAAAC
This sequence comes from Shewanella sp. SW32, assembly GCF_025653365.1. Taxonomy (NCBI): domain Bacteria; kingdom Pseudomonadati; phylum Pseudomonadota; class Gammaproteobacteria; order Alteromonadales; family Shewanellaceae; genus Shewanella; species Shewanella sp. SW32. Next base: position 76,783 of record NZ_JAKKSJ010000022.1, read on the forward strand.
AAGTGAAAAAACCTGATTTACAGGACGCCTCTGATTTACAACAAGAGTACTACGCAACGGGTAAGTCGATGAAGGGCTTCTTGCGCTCACTCGTCATTGCCAACGGTCGTAGCACTAAGGGCCAAGTGCATGTGCGTGACGCGATTGACGTGAAACGTACCATGACGCTAGTCGGTTTGTGTTTACTGCCCGCCATTTTATTCGGTCTATATAACATTGGCCTACAGGCACAGCTTGCGCTCGCGGGCGGATTATCGACGCCAGATATTTGGAAGTTAGAAATCTTTAATACCCTGTTTGGCAGCCTTAGCCAAGACACTGGGATATTAGGTTTATTCCTCTATGGTCTTAGTTTTTATCTGCCGATTTACCTGACAGCACTACTCACCAGTTTGTTTTGGGAAGTGGTGTTTGCGCGGGTTCGTGGTCAAGAGTTGCACGAAGGCTTCTTCGTGACGGCCCTGCTGTTTACCTTAATCTTGCCAGTATCGACACCGTTGTGGCTGGTGGCCATGGGGATTTCCTTTGGTGTGGTTGTGGCTAAAGAGCTGTTTGGCGGCATGGGATATAACTTCCTTAACCCTGCGTTGGCGGGCTTGGCTTTTATCTACTTCGCCTATCCCTCTGAAGTTTCAACCATTAAACAGCTGGTTGCCGTTGATGGTTTCTCTGGTGCAACGGCGCTGGCACAAACCGCAGCGGGCAAGCTGAGCTTTACCGATTACGCTTGGTTTAGCGCCTTTAGCGATCCTAACTGGTGGAACAACTTTTTTGGCTTTACCGTGGGCGCGATTGGTGAAACTAGCACCTTAGCCATTTTGATCGGCGGTTCACTATTGCTGATCAGCCGCTTAGCCGACTGGCGCATTGTGCTTGGTGTGCTGCTGGGCATGATTGCGACTGCAACCATCTGTAATTACATCGGTTCTAGCAGCAATGACATGATGGCAATGCCGTGGACTTGGCATCTGGTCACTGGCGGTTTTGCGCTGGCGATGATGTTTATGGCCACCGATCCTGTGACCACTTCCTACACTCGCCAAGGCAAATTTGCCTACGGTGCCTTGATTGGTTTTATGACAGTGCTTATCCGTGTCGCTAACCCAAAAATGCCTGAGGGCGTGATGTTAGCCATTCTGTTCGCCAACCTTTGGGCGCCGCTGTTCGATTATCTGGTGGCCCGCGCCAACATCAAACGGAGATTAAAACGTCATGGTCTTTAAGAAAGATACTGTGGTGGGGACCATGATCTTCACCATCACGCTCTGCCTCCTGTGCTCGTTTATGATCACAGGCACAGCAGGCATATTGAAAGAACGTAAAGTCGCCAAAAAACGTGACGAAGTGAAGCGTTATGTGTTGATGGCCGCCGATGTGAACTTAGGTCAGGACACTGACTTTAGAGAGATTTTCGCTAAATCGGTTAAGCCATTATTGATCAACCTAGACACAGGTAAGGTGGACTCAGACGCTAACGTGCTCGATTTCGATGAGCGTATGGCGGCGATTAATCCTGAGACCTCTAGCGCACCGAAAAAGGACATCGCCAAGATTAAAACCCGTGCGAACGATGCCCGCGTATTTAAAGTGCTTGATGCCGATGGCAAGTTAGACAGTGTAGTTGTGCCTTTCTACGGTAAAGGTCTGTGGTCGATGATCTACGGCTATGTGGCGGTTGAACCCGATTTCAACACCATTAAAGGGCTAGTCGTGTACGAACACGGTGAAACCCCTGGTATCGGCGACTTTGTGACCGATCCCCATTGGTTATCGTTGTGGAAGGGTAAGCAATTATTTGATGAAAAAGGCAAATTTGCGATACGTCTTGTAAAGGGTGGCGTTAAAGAAGGCGATCTTCACGGTGTGGATGCGGTGAGTGGCGCGACCATGACGGGCCGCGGCGTGCAGCGCGCAATGGAGTTTTGGTTTGGGGTTGAGGGTTTTCAAACCTTCTTCAATCAGCTGAAAGCGACGGCCGCGCAGGGTGAATTGCAAGGTGAGTTGGGAGAGGCAAAATGAGCAACACTTTATCCATGCGTGACATGTTAACGGGGCCAGTGTTTGCCAATAACCCCGTCGCGATGCAAGTGCTGGGCGTATGTTCGGCGCTGGCGGTCAGTAACTCAATGCAAACCGCTGTGGTAATGACGCTCGCAGTGACCTTTGTGTTGGTGTTTTCTAACCTGATTATCTCTGCCATCCGTAACTTTATCCCGACCAGTGTGCGCATTATCGCGCAGATGACGGTTATCGCCTCCTTGGTGATTATCGTCGACATGGTTCTGCAGGATGTAGCCTATGAGTTATCTAAGCAACTTTCTGTATTCGTTGGGTTAATTATCACTAACTGTATCATCATGGGCCGTGCAGAAGCTTTCGCCATGAAGTATCCACCGCATTTAGCGGTCGTCGATGCGCTCGGTAATGCGACAGGTTATGGCTTGATTTTGATCAGTGTCGCCTTTGTACGCGAGCTGTTAGGGACGGGTAATTTATTCGGTCACCCTGTGTTCACCACCATCGAAAATGGCGGCTGGTACTTGCCAAATGAGATGTTCAAGTTACCACCGAGCGCCTTCTTCCTGATTGGTGTGTTGATCTGGACTATCAATGTGATCCAGCGGAAACGGGGTTAAGGAGCAGATATGGAACACTATATAAATCTATTTTTGCAGGCCACTTTTATCGACAACATGGCGCTGTCGTTCTTCTTAGGCATGTGTACTTTCTTGGCCGTGTCTAAAAAGGTGTCAACCGCCTTTGGTTTAGGCGTTGCTGTGATTGTGGTGATGACCTTAGCCGTGCCGTTAAACCAGATCATTTACGTCAAAGTGCTGGCACCTGGCGCACTGTCTTGGGCGGGATTACCCGGTATCGATTTAAGTTACCTGCAACTGATCACTTTCATCGGTGTGATTGCGGCGTTAGTGCAAATCCTTGAAATGTTTTTGGATAAGTACATTCCTAGCCTGTATGACTCCCTTGGGATCTTCTTACCTTTGCTCACAGTGAACTGCGCGATTTTTGCTGGGGTGATCTTTATGGCGAACCGTGATTACAACTTCGGTGAGTCAGTGGTGTTTGCGATGGGCTCGGGTCTTGGCTGGGCGGTGGCGATTGTGCTGCTGGCGGGACTGCGCGAAAGAATGAAATTCAACGCGATTCCCGAAGGCTTACAAGGTATTGGTATCACCTTTATCACAACAGGCTTGATGGCGCTGGGCTTTATGTCTTTCTCTGGGATCTCGCTGTAAAGCAACAGTAGGCGAGCCAAGAGTTGAGAAAGTGAAACCAGATTCTTTTTAGAAAAGAGCTAGAAAAGGGTAATACGATGGAAATGGCAATTGGCATAGGCATGTTCACGCTAGTGGTCTGTCTATTGGTGATAGTGATTCTAATCGCCAAAAAGCAATTAGTGGCTACGGGTGAAGTGACGATCAGCATCAACGAAGATGCTGAAAAAAGCATTCAAGTTGCGGCGGGTGACAAGTTACTCGGCGCCTTGGCGAGTCAGAGTATTTTTATTCCGTCAGCCTGTGGTGGTGGCGGAACCTGTGGTCAGTGCCGAGTGAAAATCAAAGCGGGCGGCGGTGATATTCTGCCGACTGAAATGGGCCATATCACCAAGAAAGAGGCTAAAGAAGGTTGTCGTCTCGCCTGCCAAGTCTCAGTGAAAACCGATATGGAACTTGAGCTCGACGAAGAAATCTTTGGGGTGAAAAAGTGGCAATGTCAGGTGATCTCTAATGATAACAAGGCGACTTTTATCAAGGAGTTATTGCTTGAGCTACCCGAAGGTGAAGATGTTCGCTTTAAAGCGGGGGGGTATATTCAAATTGAAGCGCCAGCCCATGTGGTGAAATACGCTGACTTTGATATTCCTGAAAAATACCGTGGCGATTGGGACAAATACGGCCTGTTTGACATTGTCTCTACCGTCAACGAAGAAGTGTTGCGCGCTTACTCTATGGCCAACTATCCCGATGAAAAGGGCCGCATTATGCTGAACGTGCGGATTGCGACGCCGCCATCGGCCAATGTGCCAGCGGGTAAGATGTCATCTTACATCTTCAACCTGAAAGCGGGCGATACAGTGACGATTTCTGGGCCATTCGGAGAGTTCTTTGTGAAGGAAACCGATGCGGAAATGGTGTTTATCGGTGGCGGTGCGGGCATGGCACCAATGCGTTCACACATTTTCGATCAGCTTAAGAGTAAGAAAACCACACGTAAAATGAGCTTCTGGTACGGTGCTCGTTCGACCCGTGAAGTGTTTTACCAAGCGGATTTCGATGCCCTAGCGGCCGAGAATGACAACTTCGTTTGGCATGTGGCGTTATCTGAGCCATTGCCTGAGGATAATTGGACTGGCTACACTGGCTTTATCCATAATGTGATTTATGAGAATTATCTTAAAAATCATAAGGCACCAGAAGATTGCGAGTACTACATGTGTGGTCCTCCAATCATGAACTCTTCAGTGATTAAGATGCTTGAAAGCCTAGGCGTTGAGCCAGAAAACATCCTACTCGATGACTTTGGTGATTAGGTTGTAAGTGAGTAATAAAAAATCGCGTTAGGCCCAGCTTAACGCGATTTTTGTTTATAGGGCTTTTTATCATTTCGCAGTTTTTAGCTTTCGCATTTTGATGCTATTTAGCACCTCACCTAGCTAAAGGATTTGCCGCCGTGGCGGGTTAAATAGCTCACCATGCGCTCACTCTCAGCGGTATAGCATCCCATGCGAAACTCACCGTGCCAGTAAGCAATATCGAGCGGATGATACCCCTGCGAGTTTGGATGATTCACATTGGCCCCCGCATCCACCAATAATTTGAGCAGTTCAAAAGACTGCAACTCACAGGCATGCAAGAGTGCCGTCATCCCGCCATTGTCCACGCCTTCAAGATTAGCGTCATTTGCAATAATGCGCTTAACAGCAAGCGTATCTTTGGCTTTAACCGCATCGATGAGTTCAGTGCTCATTTGATCGCTATTTAACCTCATCCAAAGGATTTAATTTAAGTGGATTTAGCCTAGGTTTCTTTAACTTGTGGGCGAAACTCCGTAAGCTGAATAGCTTATACCTAAATGCTTATGTCTACAGGTATAACTTATCATGGATGTAATAGTTGTAGGATAGGAGGCTTGTTTGAAAAAGTTAGCAGTAGTATCACTTATCTGTTTCTCCCTCAGCGCATGCTCTTCACTCAATGAAGTTAAATTGGATTCTCAATCGGTATCCAGCTACATAGGTGAAAAGGTCAAAGTCACCACAATATCTGGCGAACAAATGGAATTTCAAGTCGAAAGTGCAACGGAACAGCAGATCGAGGGAGAAGGGCAACTAGTCAAAATTGAAGATATACAGACGTTGGAAGTTGAGGAGTTTAGCCCGCTAAAATCGATATCACTTTCTGCAGGCTTATATATGTTAGGTGCGATAATTATTACTATTGTCGTTTTATAGCCATTTTGAATGTGTATTAGCTTCAACTTGAGATATTCAGTCTACAAACTGGGGCAGACTACCACTTGGTTTATACGGCTCGGATTAGCTTCGTCGCCCTAGGTATCACTTTGTTGTGTCATTTTTATATGGAATATTTCCTTTATAATTCAATTGTAAAGATTAAATTGTATTATCCATAAAAAGCGCTTGTGATAAGCTTGCTTTTTTCTAGCAGGCAGCATTATTTGTTAATTACGTTAAGGATAACCCATGCGTTTGAGTGTCATCAGTACCCTGTTGACTGGTTTTTTATTATTCCCAAGTGCCAATAGTTTTGGTCTCTTATTAGAAACAGGTGCTGAACAAGAGCAAATCGGGCAAGGCAGTAACTCTATTGCCGTTGAAAGCAAAACCGCATCTTCAGTATCGAAGGTGGCGGAGATTAAGACCTTAATCCAAACCGCGATAAAGGATTCGCCGCAGCCATTTAGTGGTAGTGTTATCCTGCTTGAGCAGGGCAAGCCGCAGCTTGAACTGCAAAAGGGTGAAGGTATTAGTCAAGATTCGCGCTTTGTGATGGCATCGCTCTCTAAGCAGATTACTGCAACCTTGATATTGCAGGCACTCGATGCGGGGAAACTTGATTTAACTCAAACGCTTAATCATTATCTTTTTGGTGATGCTGAAGGGAAGAATAAGGCGCTAAAAGGCATGGATGCAGGTGTAAATCCAAGTGCGGATGCATTGAATACCAGTCGATATGATGAGCGGATTACGCTACACCAACTGCTGACTCATACATCGGGCGTCGATAAACTGGGTAAGGCCAATCGATTCGAGCCGGGAAGCAAATTTGAATACTCCAACTTCGGTTATTCACTTTTAGGGCAAGTGCTTGAGAAGGTCAATCATCTATCCTTTGCCGAGCAAGTGGCGCAGTTTGCAACGCGATACCAGCTTAATGGCTTGAGTGCTGAGCTTGGCAGTATTGAGGCGATTCACGCCAAAGTGCCTTCACTCGCCGTAGGTTTACAGGAAAGCGAGGTGATTGCCCCTGCTGACTTAGTGCTTGATGAAGCTTTGTTGCCCGCAGGGGGATTAATTGCTTCAGCGCCAGCTTATGCCGCCTTTCAGCATCTATTACATTCTGGCAAGTTGATGAGTGCAGAGAGTTATCAACGTATGACTATGGCGTATACCGAGATCCAATTCTTATGGCCGAATATGCGCTATGGCTATGGGGTGAGGATCAATAAGGACGATGGCCTCGTCGAATACAGTCACACGGGCTATTTATCTGGTTATATGTCGATGACACTGCATTATCCCGAATTTAATTTGGATCTGGTGATGCTGGAAAATCTATCGCTAAATCTTAATGATCGCGCTCGAGTATTTGAACTGCATAATCAGATACGTCAAATCATTCGTAGCCAGTTACTGCTTGTTAAAGCGTCTAATGTTAAGCCTTAAGTCTCTCCATTATGTTGGCTAATAGGCGGCTAAGTCAGATGGTGTGAGTCTCGAAAGCATAAAGCCCCAAAGTTAGGGCTTTATGCTTGGTACTCGTTGGCAGTTAAGGTGCTAATCGTTACCAAAAGCGCTTTCTAAGTGCGGTCTCGATATCAATCTCAACCCTAAAGTACTGCAAAATCGTCCAAACGGAATCGACTAAGGCTTCGGTAAGCGCTGGATAATCATCCTCGATAATTCCGTTAATTTCTTCGACGGTTTCATCGATATATTCCTGAACACCTTCCTCAAATTCGGTCTTTGTCGCTTGATTGCGGAAAAAGCTAAAGTTGTCGAGCTTTTCTATCAATTGATCAATAAGGACTCTCACTGAATTGAGTTGCTCAACTGTGATCGTCGGATCGGTGGCGATCAGTTTAAAAAAGCTCTGCACTTTGGTTTTGAGATCGAATAGCGTTGGGATTTGATCTCGATTTGCCGCCGCATTACTCACCTCTAATTTGGTTTGCTTGACGGGGGCAGGTATTACATTCACCTCAGATGCTTGCGGTTTGGCCGTCATAGGATCGGCATTGCTCGAAGCTGTTGCTGGTATTGCGCGATTGTGGGCTATGGTTGTGGGGGCTGGCGGTATCTCGCGCCCCAGTGTTTGTAGCAGGCGGCGCTGGAAATAGCTTTGCGGCAGGGCTTTGCTGAGTGCTTGCTCAAGCTGAGTTTCACTGTAGGAGGCTATTTGCAGCAGCGCTTCGAAAATCTCTTTATATTCTTGCTCAATAGCCGCTATTAGCGGGCTATTGCCTAAGCTATTGGTCACGGTTAAGTCGGCGCCATATTGCTGCAAAAGTCTTAAGATCCGCACCGCCGTTGATTCAAAGCGGGGGAACTCGATTGAACTGCCGCCTATCACAGCGCAAAGGGCAGGAGTGGTGTCTTCGGCATTGATGGCATTTGGGTTGGCGCCATGTTCGAGTAGCACCTCTACGCAGGACTGTGCGCCGTAGTAACTGGCGCACATTAATGGTGTAAATTGCTCATCTACTGAGAATTCTTCTAACTTTGCACCATGGCGCAGTAAGAGTTCTACGGTTTTTCGCCGCATAGGGCCGGTAATTTCATCCCACCAATAGGTCGAAATCGCCTTGTGTAGAATGGGTGAGTTATCGTGACCGCAATGGGTAAAAATATCCCCGCCTTGATTAATAAGCCATTCAAGTAGTTGGATTCGACAGGAGATGGCCGCCGCGGACACATAGTTAGTGTTGTAGATATTGGTGAGGCTTAAATCTAGCCCCTTGGTGAGCAGATATTCCATCACTTGGATAAGTGTGGCTTGATCTTCTTTCCCTGAACCACGCTGGCATAGGGTGAGTAAGGTTGGTTCATCCACCGCCCCAAATTTTTTATTGATATCCATACCATATTGCAGGAACAGATCGAAAAACTCGGGCAGAAAGGTTTTCTTTTCGACCATTGGATAAACCAATAGTCGTAAATTCGACCAGACTAACATCTCATAGGGTTTACCCGTATTCACAAATTCGGCATTTGGATTAGCGCCATATTTGAGCAACAGTTCAAGGGCTTGGTAGATGTAGCTCCGTTTATTCGGATCGGTAAATTGGGCATTATTAATATATTGGTTGAGCAAGGGTGAATGGTCGGCATCAGGCGGTGTCATCCTATAGATGCGATTGATATCGACGGTGGCCTTAATCAGTTTTTCGATAATCCTAAGGTCAAATTCTGAGGTCAATGCCGCATAGACCAAACTTTTAGCGTGGGAGTCGGCTTTGAGCTGCGGATAATGGTCTAGCAGATATTCAGTATATTCTTGTGATTTAGCATAAACACAAAGCTCGAGTAAATTGGCATCGTCCCAGAAGCTACTGTCATTTGCCATAATATAACGGGACTTTTTATATTCAGGAAAGCATTTTACTAAAGGAGCAAAGGCTTCAGTCCCCCAAAATTCGCTCGAAGAAATAATGTTTTCAATTAGGCTTAATTTGCCTATGTCTAATGGGATATCTTTATTAATGATATGCAGGAACAGATCTTTATTGCGTTCATCATATAATATTTCTAGTGGGTGATTTAATTCACCATTGGTCCAGAAACTCACCGGTTTATTGATATCTAAGTTAGCTGCAAGTAGAAGGTCGATCATGTCTCTACGTTGATGGTCTTGATAGATATATTGCGGATTAGGATGAAATAGATAGTTGAGCCAGCAATTATTATATTGATTTTGAAAGTAAAGATTGGCACTGGAGTCTAGGTATAGGGTAACGAGTTCTGAGTTGTTATATTCAATAGCCGAATGCAAGGCACTGAAACCATTACATTCGATTTTAGCACCTTTGCTGAGCAAGTATTTTATAAGCACTAAATCGGACTGAGGACGGCAAGATAGGGGAACTAATATATTGCAGGGCGAAACATTGAGATCAATAAAGTTGAGATCTCCACTATCGGCAAGAAATTGATCAACTTTCTTTATTTTAGCCGAGGTCGAAAGCGTGTTATCTAGGCATATTTCCCGAAGTGTGAGTTTCTTATCACTAAAAATCCAACTGAGCATAATGTTCCCTATTTAATGCCGTTAACAAAATGGTATCAAACGCCTTTCAATTTATTAAAAATTGAGTGAGGTAAATTGCCATATTTTAATGCATTTAAGTTAAGAAAAACTATGCCCTAAGACTGATAATTAAAATCATCTTGCTGAATAACATTTGCTGATACAAATTGATAATGCCAAACAAGTTTAATCATGGCTGTTTGGCATTGTTACTTTGATTGGAATTCTGCTTCATATCCTATTGATTAAGATCTAGCAGCATCGGCATTTCGCAGGCGTCGTGGCCTGTGTTCCCTAGGGGAGCCGACAGATGTACAAAGCCTAATTTCTCATAGAGTTTTACGGCTTCATTTAGTACAGCGGTGGTTTCTAAATAGCAGCCTTGATAACCCGTTTCGCGGGCGAAATCGAGTGCCATTAACGCTACGCGTTTTGCGAGTCCTTTGCCGCGGATTTCTGGCATAAAGTACATTTTTTGCAGTTCGCAGACGCCATCATTGTTAGCTAAAGGCGCAATACCGGCGCCGCCTAAAATGCGGCCCTCTAATTCAATAATCCAATAGTTGGCGCCTGCTTGGGAGTAGATCTGGCTTAGGCAATCTAAGGTCGGGTCTGCCACGCTATAGCCTTTATCCGCGGTTAAGCCGTATTCGGCCGAAACATCGCGGATGACTTTGGCAATTGCGGCATCATCTTGGGCTGTGGCTTGGCGAATGTGGCAACCACTTTGCTGCTTGGCGTTATGTACGGCTTGGTTATATAACACGAGGGCCTCTTCGATTTGTGAAGTTTGCAATGGAGTCAGTTGGGCTAAGATCCCTTGGAATAATTGATTCTGCTGAGTATCCAATTTAACGAGTAACTTCTTACCCGCAGGTGTCAGTTGCACAACTAAGCAGCGACTGTCCCGTGGATGTACCTGACTCTGGGCAAGATGTTTATCGATCAAATGCTTGATAGCGCGGCTCGCATTGGACTTATCTATGCTGAGTTTGCTTGCAAGCTCTTTGATGGTCAGGGGCTGCTTGCCTATCTCAAACAGGGCATGGGCTTGCACGGGCGAAAGGGGTAAATCCCCAAAGGCGGCGTTGAGCATGCCTAAATTTCTCACCAGATAGCGAGATAAATGCCTGAGTTGGGCGGATGAGCCTGACTCAGTCGTTTGCTTAGTTTGAGTCACAGGCTTCGCGGGATCTTGAGCCAATGGTGCGTCTGTTTGAGCCATAGTCGAATAAGTTTGGTTGCATGTCACAACTAAGTTAGCGGGCTTTAATTCCTCTTGCAACATATTACTAACAATCTACTGTGTAAATATCAGGATTCAATAATGGCGCCATGGCGAGAATAATCGCTTGGGTGTAATTACTTTCACGGGTCGCATGGCCGTGGGTGAGTAAACCTATGGCACCGCCTTTTTGCTTAATATTGATTGTATTGAACAACCTATCCATGACATCCCCGAGTTCTTCTCCCGCTTCTAATGCCCGATAAACTTGCATTGGTAAAGGTAAAATCGCACTGCGGCCAATGGCAAGCTGGTCTTTATGGCCAATCGCGATATAGGCGAATGTGGCTGGGCCAAAGTCGAAACAATCGACACCGCCTTCCATCGCAAAATAGTAGTCGGCTTTAGTCTCTTGCGGGTCCTGCTGTTGACAATAGCGCACCCGATTTATCGCCCCTTGGCGAGTGTCGAGATCTGTCATTGGCTGCGCCGCAACACCTGAAGGCGCATCCATACCGCTGGCTTCTATGATGCTCTCAGGGAACAGCTGTGCCATGGCGTTAGTTGCCGCGTTGATTTTTACTGGGTTTTTAGAACCCACTTTTATCTTAATAATGTTTTGTTGCATATAAGTTATTTATTTTGGATTTTAATGTGGACGCTCGTTTGAATCATTGCTTAAATGGTCTGAGGTGTCTAAGCGTTTGGGTTTTCTATTCTGCCACAGTCGTCGGCGAAGCTCAGTAAAAAAGCCAACAGTAGGGGAGGCAATAGCCAGCCTTAGGGACTAGGAAGCGACATGCAACTATTGCTCCTTCAGTAATTTGGGCTGGAATAGGCAGTAAGGCTATGTCATTGAAGGAACCAAAACCAAGAGATAATAATAATGAAATTCAACAAACTCGTGATTGCTATGGGAATGGCCTGCGGTGTAATACTGACCGGCTGTAACGATAGCGAAGATAGCACTACGCCTACTGAACCTGAAACTCAACTGCAAACTTTTGCCCCCAATGGTTTACTCAAAGCCAGTATTCGCCGTACGACCTATGGCGTGCCGCATATCCAAGCTGACAACTTAGAAAGTTTAGGTTTTGGCAGCGGTTATGCGCAGGCACAGGACAACTTATGTGTATTAGCCGATGGTTTTATCAAGGCGAACTCACAGCGTTCTATGTACTTTGGTCCCCATGCGTCGATTGACTTCACTACGGGTCAACCCACGGCGGAAGATAACGGTAACCTTATCTCAGATTTTGCCTATAAAGCGCTAAAGATCAGAGCGCAAGCCGAAGAAAAATGGCCGAAATTTAGTGAAAATTCTCGGGCACTTATCCAAGGTTTTACCTCTGGTTATAACCAATATCTTGCTGATGTCGAAGCGGGAACACAAACGGCAGAACCTTTCTGTGGCGGTCAGCCTTGGGTGAAACCCATAGTGCCAGAAGATGTGGTGACTTATTTGTTTTCTATCGCCTTATTACCGGGCGCAGCTAACTTTCTCGATCTGATTTTTTACGCTCACCCAGGAGATGCACAGGAATACATGCCGCGTATCGTTGGGCCCGCGCCTAGCCAAGACCAAACTGCGTTTGTGGCCGATATGCAGTCTAAGTTGATTGCCCGCGCGGCTCGTATCACGACACCAGAAACCAATCCCCGCGATTTAGGTTCAAATGGTTGGGGTTTAGGCAAGGATAAAACCGAAAATGGTAAGGGCATGGTGCTAGGTAATCCGCATTTCCCGCATACGGGTAACCTGCGTTTTTGGCAATCCCATATTACGATCCCAGGGCATTTAGATATGATGGGCGGCTCGTTAGTGGGTATGCCTGGACCGATTAATATTGGTTTCAATAAAGATCTCGCTTGGACTCATACCTTCTCTACCGCTGAGCATTTTGTGATGTTTAACCTTGAGTTAGTCTCGGGTGATCGGATGCAGTATTTGTTTGATGGTAAACCTATGCCGATCACCAAAGAGACGGTATCGGTTCTAGTGAATGCAGGTCCTGCGGGCATGCTGGTCGCCGAGAAAGATATTTATACTACGGCCAAAGGCCCTATGGTCGAAGCTCCTCCCGCTTTAGCGCCTTTTGGTTGGGATGATGGCAGTGCCTTTATGATCCAAGATGCCAATATGGGGACTATGGACCCTGTTGACCATTGGTTAGCCATGAACATGGCCACGAACAAAGAACAGTTCCAACAGGCATTTAAGGACTACGATGGTGTCATCTTCAATAACACTATGTACGCCGATAAAGAGGGCAATGCTTTCTATATCGACGACTCAACTGTGCCAGGATTATCTGAATCGGCAGTTGTGTTGTTAAAAACCTCACCGGATATTAAAGCGGCTAAGGCTAAGGCCGGATTTACGATTTTACCCGGCAACACTTCACTGTTTAGCTTCGATGGTCCAACGCCCTATGAGCGTGCGCCCAAGCTTGAGCGCAGCGACTTTGTGCAAAACTCCAATGACTCCTTTTGGTCGACTAACTTGAATGAACCGCTGACTTACTTCTCGCCTATGTACGGCGCAGAGGCTGGGCAGCTATCACTGCGGACACGGATGGGCTTGAGTTTAATGCAGGACGCCGCGGGGGCTGATGGCAAGTTCAGCTTGGAAGAACTCGAAGCGGCTGTGCTGTCGAATCGCAGTTATCTCGCCGAGTTAGTGCTGCCTGACTTGATTGCCCAGTGTGATGCCCAAGGCAGTACACCTGTGGTGGTGTCGGCGAGTTTATCTAAGGATGTCTCTTCGGCTTGTGCGGCATTAAAGGCGTGGAACGGTAAGCAAGATAACGACAGTAAAGGTGGTGCTTTACTACGTGAATTTGCCCATCTATTCAGCCAAACAACCATGTTGACCCAAGGATTCGATCCCGCTAATGCGGCAACGACACCTAAAACCTTGACTACGGATGGTAGTGCCTTAAAGGCCTTGGCGCACAGTGCGCTTAACCTTGAGGCCGCAGGCTTTGCCTTAGATGCGCCATTAGGGGATGTGCAATTTGTGGAGAAATCGCTGCCAGATGGAACGCCAAGCGGGTCGCGTTTACCTTGGCCGGGTAGCCATAATGCTGAAGGTGGATTTAACGTGTTTTCAACCAGTTTGTCGGGGGATGACACTTTGATCCCGCAGCACAAATACGCTGCTGTGATGGATGTGGTCACTGGCAAGGCAATGAGTTCTGGCTTAACGGCGAAAGGGTACCAAGTGCGTTACGGGTCGAGTTGGATGATGGCGGTGAACTTTACCGACGAGGGGCCTGTGGCGCGGGGGATTTTAACTTACTCTGAGTCGAGTAATATCTTAACGCCTGCGTTTGCCGATCAAAGTATCTTGTACTCGAGCGCTAAAAGCTTCCGTCCTTTGTTGTTCAAAGAGTCTGACATCGCCCCTGCTGTAGTATCGACAACGGAGCTGACACTACAAAAACCATAAGTCAGATTTTGCGCTTTAATCGTTAGCGGCTCACTTCGGAGTTGAATCTGGATGAGCCGTTTTTTATGCGTGTTTGCGACTGATAGCGATTTGTAAAAATTTAACATTAATGACTGTGATCTCGATCTACCTTAGGTGTGAGTATGCGGCGACTAGTCTCGTTTTGTTGATTTTTGTGATGCATGCCCGGTTAGCTGTTTTTCTCGGCGCTTATGCGATGTCACTGGATTTGGCTTGAGGTGAATATCTTGTATTTTTAAGTGGCTTTTTATGTATATGTTTTGATGCTGCATTGAAAACTTATTACATTAAATCAGCGATCTAGATCTCAATATCAGTTTATTATGAAATTCCCTTACATAAAGCCGTGTCAGATCAACTTTTATGGGCTTTTTTTGGTTATCCTTAGCGCGAATTTATTATGCTAGTCACACCGTAAGGTAACTTTTATATGCAAAAAGATGCGACCAGTGTTCTTAGAACACCTCAAAGCACACAGAATCTAGATTCAACGAAACACTTACCTTGGACTCGCCAAGACACGACTTGGATGTTGAGTTTGTTCGGCACTGCCGTTGGCGCTGGAATTTTATTTTTACCTATCAATGCGGGCATGGGCGGCTTTTGGCCTCTTGTGTTAATGGCAGTGATCATTGGTCCTATGACCTATCTTGCCCACCGTGGTTTATCTCGTTTTGTTTGTTCATCAAGCATTCCTGGTAGCGACATTACTCAAGTAGTTGAAGAGCATTTTGGTGTTGGCGCGGGTAAAGCCATTACCGTACTGTATTTCTTTGCTATCTACCCGATTGTATTAATTTACGGTGTAGGTATTACCAACACTGTTGATAGCTTTATCGTCAATCAGTTAGGCATGGCATCGCCACCACGCTTCATTCTATCGGGTGTATTGATCCTCGGTATGATGGCTGTCATGGTCGCAGGTGAGAAATTCATGCTCAAAGTGACACAATTGCTGGTGTATCCGCTGGTGGGTATTTTGGCCTTTATGTCTATCTACCTGATCCCTGAATGGAAAATGGATGCTTTACTCGTTGTACCAGAGGCGGGTGCATTTTTAGGCACAGTTTGGTTAACGATTCCAGTTTTAGTGTTTGCCTTTAACCATTCTCCAGCGATTTCACAGTTTTCTGTGTCATTGAAACGTGACCATGGCGCGAATGCTTCTCGCAAAGCTGATGTTATTTTACGTAATACTTCCATGATGTTAGTGGGCTTTGTGATGTTGTTTGTGTTTTCTTGTGTGCTGTCATTATCGCCAGCACAATTGGCCGAAGCGAAAGCTCAGAATCTACCGATTTTGTCTTATCTTGCCAACGTGCATTCAAGTGGTTTTGTGAGCTACTTTGGTCCATTAATCGCCTTTATCGCGATTGTGTCTTCTTTCTTTGGCCATTACATGGGCGCGACAGAAGGCATGAAGGGGATTATTGTTAAGCAGTTAGACACGAATAAAAAAGGTATTTCAGAGCAAAAAATCAACAAATTTATTCTGGTGTTTATGTTTGTGACGATTTGGGCCGTGGCAATCAAAAACCCAAGTATTTTGAATATGATTGAAGCTTTAGGTGGCCCAATTATCGCGGCTATCCTGTACTTGATGCCTATGTACGCTGTATATAAAGTGCCAGCATTAAAAGCGCACCGTGGTCGCATCAGCAATATCTTCGTGGTTATAGCGGGTTTATTGGCAATGACGGCTATTCTGTTTGGCTTCTTTCGTTAAGTTTTAATCTTAGTAGGAACGCGGTTTGAATGTGAATCGTGAGTCGTAAAAAGAAAAGGATCGGGCCATTGGCCCGATCCTTTTTTATTATGTATAAGATTTGAATCGCTTATTTTTCTTCGTACATTAAGTAGTAGCTCTGCTTCATCCCTAACGCTTGATAGGTCTGCTGTGCGGCGAGATTTTCTTGCTCGACATATAAACGGAAGCTTGCGGCACCACCATTGGCTTCGGCCAGTTGTTTGACTTCGCTGTAGAGTTTGGCATATATGCCTTGGCGACGATTTTTCGGGCGAATATACACACTCTGGATCCAGTAATAATCCTTCGCACGCCAATCGCTCCATTCAAATGTCACCATGAGCGAGCCGACTAGCTCACCTGCGATTTCAGCGACCAGGTAAAACCCTTTTTGCGGGCTCTCAAGTAGCGTGCCCACACCTCGAGTCAGTGTCGCTTCATCTAAGGCTAGGCCTTCGGTTTCTTGGGCCATGGCCTGATTAAACTGCACTAAGGCGATTAGGTCTTGAGCCTTAGCTTTACGAATCAACATACTACAACTCCTAGGCGGTTATTTGGCAATACCGCTCTTGTTTAGTAAACAACATTTTGTGATTCACTTTATCATGGAACGACGAGGGATAACGAGTTTGGCAGTGGCAGGTTAGGCACTGATATTATTTATTGCTGTGGATATTTGTACGACTAAAGTCTTATCTGCTAGGCTTATCTCTAGTGTCCTTTCGCTGAACTAAGTGAGTTAATGATGGGATTTATTAAGTCTACTCGCCGCTATAAACTTAAGATTTTACCCGTCTATGATATTGCTGCTGATGAACAGATAAATCATCGTCTGCATTTTATTTTAACGCTGTTGAGCTTCGGTTTATGGGGTTTAGTTTGGTGGTGGTTGGTCTTAAAAGCTAACGGTAAGTCCGACTTTATTTTCAGTGGTTTTGATGACGATTATTGGAGTTATTTGATTGAGCGTGAGCAACCGCCTGCGTCGCTTTATCGTCAGCAAATAGCACCAAAAAAAGTCACAGAATATTTTGATGCTTAAGCAGGAAAACTAACATCTCAGCGGCCAATTTAACAAAGTTGGTTTGGTTAATATTACTGATTTTAAGGCGGTTTAGCTCAACGTGATCCAGATCATCCCTCGATTAAAACCCCTCTGCTAGACTCGGCGATTGCCCCATTTAGACTGAGAAACTAGCGCGCTAGTTTTGGTCTTTGCCCCATCATAGTTTCGAATTCAAGGTTATCAATATGACAAAACAAAAGTCGTCAGCATTAGGCCGTGTTTGGTCTCGCTGGATGTCAGTGCCGCTGTGGCTGCAAATTGTTATCGGTATGGTGCTAGGTATTTTAGTGGGCATCATCTTCGGCGAGCAAGCGACTCACTTAAAACCGATAGGCACCTTGTTTGTTAATTCCATTAAGATGTTGATTGTGCCATTGGTGTTTTGCTCACTGATTGTAGGCGTCACTTCGATGCAAGATACGAACAAGATGGGGCGTATTGGTTTTAAATCTTTTGCGTTTTATCTCTTTACCACGGCTATCGCGATCACTATCGGTTTGATTGTCGGTTATGTTCTTCAACCCGGTGCAGGTTTAGGTTTGTCATTGGCAGATGGCACGGCTCAAACTGCCAAAGAAATACCTTCTTTAGTCGATACTTTGATCGACATAGTACCGACGAACCCTATTGCGGCTTTAGCAAGCGGGCAAATTTTGCAAGTTATAGTATTTGCGATTGTTTTAGGTATCGCCTTAGTGCTGATTGGCGAGCATGGAAAACCTGCAATTAAAGTGTTCGAAAGTTTAGCTGAGGCCATGTATAAAATGGCCGACATGGTGATGAAGCTCGCACCCTACGGTGTATTTGGTCTAATGGCTTGGGTAGCGGGGGAGTATGGGATTGATATGCTCTGGCCACTGATCAAAGTCATTATTGCTGTGTACCTTGGCTGTATTATTCATGTGATTGGATTCTATAGTTTTTTACTGCGCGGATTTGCGAAGTTAAGCCCGCTGCAGTTTTTTAAAGGGATTAGCAATGCCATGTTAGTGGCGTTTACCACGTCGAGCTCTGCGGGCACGCTTCCTGTGAGTATGAAGTGTGCGAGTGAAAATTTGGGAGTTCATAAGAAGATCTCTAGCTTCGTGTTACCGCTAGGCACCACAATCAATATGGATGGCACAGCGTTATACCAAGGGGTCACAGTGCTGTTTGTGGCACAAGCGTTTGGTATCGACCTGACTGTCGTCGATTATCTCACCATTATTTTAACGGCGACGTTGGCCTCTATTGGTACTGCGGGAGTGCCCGGTGCGGGTTTAGTGATGTTGACTTTAGTACTTACAACCGTAGGGCTTCCCTTAGAAGGGGTGGCATTGATTGCGGGAATTGACCGTATTTTAGATATGGTGCGTACTGTGGTAAACGTCTCCGGTGACTTAGTGGCGACGACTGTCATTGCAAAGTCTGAAGATGAGCTGGATATGGCGCATTATAATGCCGACATAGATCAAAGCGCCGTAATAGCCGAACAGAATATCGCCCTCGAAATTGCAGCGGCTAAGAGTGTCAAAGCATAGGGAGCTTTTATTGCTAGTTCGTTAACTAACCTGAACTCGGGATAAGAAATGTTGAACTAATAGCCCTCCAAGTGATCGGATCTTTCGACCAAGAGAAACCCCATCACACCGGAGGGCCTATGCATAAATTAGTGGAAGTGTTTTGCGATGTCGATGATTTTTGCGCTGTTTTCATTCCAGAATGGGAAAAAACGCTGTTAACCGATGGTACACGCAAGCGTCAACGCCCTGGCCGTATGACGATGAGCGAAGTGATGACCATCATCATACTTTTT